>JBARNF010000925.1:0-5098 GCA_049802835.1 Bradyrhizobium sp. | reverse complement strand
GCCCAGTCCGTGCGCAGAGCGACGTCAGCCGACGGCGGCGAGCATGCCGGTCTCGGGGTGGCAGCCGAGATACTCGAAAAACTGCTCATCAGCAGCAGCGACCGTGACCTCGTGATAGAGCCGAAGCTTGGCGGCGGGGCCGAGCGACGACAGATATTTCATCGCGGCGCCAAAAATCCTGACATGCGTCGGATGCGATTCCGCCCAGCGCTCCAGCGCAGACAGGCTCTGCCACCAGCTCTGCCCATAGGACTTCTCGGTCAGGGCCCCGTCGGGCCCTCGCAACTGCATGTAGCGGTTGGCGTAGCAGCCGATCGAAATCCCCTCGTCGCGCAGGAATTCCATGCCTTCGCGCAGCACCGGCTCGACATCCTCCAGATACATCCGGCGCTCCGCCGCGTCCGTATCGCTCCAGTCCTGGCCCGAGCGGATCATGCACAGATTGTCCTGAGCCAGCACACGCAGACGCGTCCCATCCTCCAGCAGCGTGGGCTTGCCGGACGATTTCATATCGTGGGTCTGAGACAAAGGAATACGGTCGCGCATGCCGCCCCAATAGGCGTGCTCCAACACTTCGCCACTCATGCCGTCGGCAATCACGGCGACGCCTTCGGGCCGCCCCAGCGACGAGAACAACGTTTCGTAACGCTCGACGGCGGGCCGCAGCACCTCGAGGAAGCGGCCGATCCCCACAACGTCGGACCCCGTCCAGGCGGCGCGCGCCGGCTCGAACCAGGCGTCGAAGCGCACGACGTCATCCCAATAGGCGACGAAGATCTCGTTCGCAAATCCGGCCTGGTCGACATAGTACGCATGGTCCCAGTGCGATGGACCGTGCGCCCCCGACGCGAGCGCGACGAACTCGGACTTCGAGGAAGCCGCAGCCGGCGGAATCTCACCGCGATATTGCAGGCCGAAATAGGCCATCACGACCTGGGTGACGCCCGCCTTGTGGCGGGCGACGAATGACGGATAAGGCGGCCTGTAGTCGTCGTCGACGCGGCGATGGCGGCAGCGCGTTGTGACCAGATGAGCGGCAATCGCGGATTCCATGACGCTCCTCCCCTCAAGCAACTTCGCCGGGCCGGACAGACGGGACCTCTGCGGTCGGACCAGTCGAGGCCACACCGTCGACCGGCAGCGCAAAATGCTCGACCCGCTTGAACGGCTTGTTGTTGAGCAGCAGCCGCGTCACGTCGGGTCGCGAGTAATGCCCGGCCGGATCGGCGGCGTTCTTGGCGATGCCGATCATGCCGAGATCGATCTCGGCGATCAGCAGACCTTCCTGCTCGGGCGGCAGCTTCTCGGCGAGCGAGCTGCCGTCGGGGCCGAAGATCGCGGCATGACCGCCGCCGACATGCAGCAGCGCATGCTTGTCGGGCCGGTCGCACAATTCGTCGATCATCGCCTGCGAGACGGTGGCGCACGGCGCCAGCACGAAGCACGAGCCTTCGACCGCATAGACGCGCGAGGCCGCATTGTTGACCTCGGCGCCGAGCGCCGGCGCGAACGGATCGTACAGCGAGAAGCTCGGCCACGCCGCGACATGCACCTGCTCGTTCTGGGCGTACATCGCGTATTTCGACAGCGGCTGCAGATGCTCCCAGCAGCACAGCGCGCCGATCCGCCCGATGTCGGGCCGGTCATGCACGGCGAGATCGCTGCCGTCGCCTTCGCCGTAGACGGTGCGCTCGGCATGGGTCGGCCGCAGCTTGCGGCGCTTGGCGATGGTTTCACCGTCGGGGCCGATCAGCCATTGCGCGATGTAGAGACTGCCGCCGTCGCGCTCGGACAGGCCGAGCACGGCCGTGAGCTTCGCCTTGCGCACGGCGGCCCGCAGCGCCTCCGCTTGCGGGCTGTCATAGGACAGCGAATTGTCGAAATAGCGCTGCACGAAGCCGCGGCCGATGCACCAGGCCGGCGAGTCCATCCAGATGTGCCAGGGATAGCCGGGGATGAAGACCTCCGGAAATGCGATCAGCTTGGCGCCCTTGTCGGCCGCCTCCTCGATCAGCCCGATCGTCTTCGCGATCGAGGCGTCGAGGTCGAGCCAGGCCGGCGCCGCCTGGACGACCGCCACCTTGTATTTCGGATGTGCCATTCCCATCGCGTGAGCTCCCTGGTGCCAATCTGCGGCGCGTCCCGCCGCATCCCGGCCCACTATTGACGGCGGCCGTCATTCGCGCTCGTCTTGCACGGAACGAAAACTCGACTGCGGCGGCGGCGAATGGGCCGGCCGGCCCGGAATTTGCTGCATCGCCGGCTATCCGATCGCAACAGGTGCAAGGGGCAGACGGACCAATGCCGATCCTGTTCACCACAGATGGAAGCCCCGGACATCGCCGCCTGGCGCTCTGGCAGGACATCGTCTGCGACGTCTATGTCGGCCTCGATTGCACGTCCGATCTCGGCAGCGCGTTTCGTGGATCGGTCACGCATGCCCATCTCGGCCAGGCCATCTGCTCGGAGGTCTGCTCCGGCCAGCAGCGCGTCCAGCGCACCCGTCAGCGTATCTCGCGATCGGATGCGGACTTCGTGCTGGTTGCGCTTGGGCAGGACGGGATCGGCGGAGTGGTCCAGGATGGCCGCGACACGGTGATCCGGCCCGGCGAGTTCGCGATCTACGATACGACCCGTCCCTATGAGCTGCAGTTCGACGCGGCCTTCAGGCAGGTCGTCTTCAAGCTGCCGCGCGACATGCTGCAACGCAGGATCGGACCGATCGAGCTGGTGACGGCGATCACCTTCGGTGCCGCCAGCCCATTGCCGAAGCTCGCCCACGACTTCATCCTCCAACTCTGCCGGAACGCCGAGCTGATCGGCGACGAGCATGCGGACCGCCTGACCGACCAGGCCGCCGACCTGCTGGCGATGGCGCTCAGCGAGCGGCTCAGCACGCAGCCCCTGCCCGCCTCCACCCATCGCGCCGCGCTGCTCTATCGTCTCAAGACGCACATCCGCGCACGATTGCCCGATCCCGATCTGTCGCTGTCGGAGGTCGCGCGCGAGCTCGGACTATCCGTCCGCTACGTCAACGATCTGCTCTCGGACGAGGACACCTCGTTCCAACGTCACGTGCTATCGGAGCGCCTCAAGCAGTGCCAACGCGACCTCGCCTCGCCGGCGCTGGCCCGCCGCCAGATCAGTGAGATCGCGTTCAGCTGGGGTTTCAATGATCTCTCGCATTTCGGCCGCGTGTTTCGCGAACGGTTCGGCGTCTCGCCGCGCCAGTGGCGGCGCAGCACCCCAACGCGCTAGACTGCACCCGCGGCCTCGTCTGCTGCTCGGCCGCGGCCGGATCGTGCAATGCGCCGTTTTGCTCTGAAAGCCTTGTTCACCCTGCTCACGTTGAGCCGGGACGATGACGATCCTCCGCGCTGGGATCGGATCATTCTGATCGGCTCGACTGTGGTCACGATTGGCCTGATCGGCCTTTACGCTTATGGCAAGGCGACCGGCCGCTGGTAGGCCGGAACCAATAGGTTTTCCCATGATGAGACGAGCGGGCCTTGCATTGCTGCTGGCCGTTGCCGCGGCCGGCCCCAGCCATGCATTGGATAGCGAGCAGAGCCGAGGAAAAGCGCTCTTGCAAAGCCTTTGCAGCCGATGCCATGCCGTAGGTCGCACCGGCGCAAGCCCTCATCCGGACGCGCCGCCGTTCAGGACCTTCGGTGACCACAAACTCTACGACGACGACTTTGCCCAGCGACTGCAGACCGGCCTCTCGACCATCCACAAGGACATGCCGAGCTTCCGGTTCGATCGGACCGATGCCGAGGCCGCGGTCAATTATCTCAAGGCGATCCAGGTCCGCCGCCAGCCGAAATGACCAGCCGGTGGGGTCCGCCAGCTTAGGGCACCGTTTCCGGGCCGCGGTCGGCCGATTCAACCCGTCGTCCGCGGCGCGGCGGACGCCGGAGCCCGCGCGATGACATCAGCGACCACGATCGTGCATGTCGACGGGTTGCCGCTCCCGCAACGGACCTGGGCCATCGTCACGATCGCGCTCGGGATCGTCATGGCGGTCGTGGACGGCGCGATTGCCAACGTGGCGCTGCCGACGATCGCCAGGGATCTCAACGCCAGTCCGGCGTTCTCGATCTGGATCGTCAACGGCTATCAGCTCGCGGTCACGATCTCGCTGCTGCCGCTGGCCTCGCTCGGCGAGATCATCGGCTACCGCCGCGTCTATCTCGCCGGGCTGGTGCTGTTCACGGTCGCGTCCGCCTTCTGCGCGCTGGCTGACAGCCTGCTGCTGCTGACGTTCGCCCGCATCCTGCAGGGGTTCGGCGCCGCCGGGATCCTGAGCGTCAACTCGGCGCTGGTGCGCTTCACCTATCCGCACGCTTTGCTCGGCCGCGGCATCGGCATCAATGCGATGGTGGTCGCGGTCTCGGCCGCGGTCGGCCCGACCATTGCGGCCGGCATCCTCGCCGTCGGCAGCTGGCCGTGGCTGTTCGCGATCAACGTGCCGCTCGGCCTCGTCACCTTCGCATTCGGCTTCCGCTTCCTGCCGCACACCCCGCGCGCGCCGCACATGTTCGACTGGCAGAGCGCGGCCTTGAGCGCGGTGACCTTCGGCTTCGGCATCGCGGCCGTGGACAGCCTCGGCCATGGCGAAGCGCTGGTGACCTGCGCCATCGAATTCGCCGTCGCCATCATTGCCGGCGTGCTGCTGGTCTACCGCCAGACCCACATGGCCTCGCCGCTGCTGCCGCTCGACCTGCTGCGCATCCCGGTGTTCGCGCTGTCGATCGCGACCTCGATCTCGTCGTTCTGCGGACAGATGCTCGCCTTCGTCGCCATCCCCTTCTACCTCGAAAGTCATTTCGGCTACTCGCCGGTGCAGATGGGCCTCCTGATCACGCCGTGGCCAATCGCGGTCGGCCTCACCGCGCCGATCGCCGGCCGGCTGGTCGAACGCGTGCCGGCCGGCCTCCTGGGCGGCATCGGCCTCGTGATCTTCGCACTTGGGCTCGGCGCCCTCGGGCTGTTGCCGCGGGAGCCCGCGGCGTTCGATATCGTCTGGCGCATGGCCGTCGCGGGCTGCGGCTTCGGCCTGTTCCAGACGCCGAACAACCGCACCATGATCGCGGCC
>JBARNF010000924.1:0-2056 GCA_049802835.1 Bradyrhizobium sp. | reverse complement strand
CTCCCACCGCGCCCGCATGAACGGCCTCGCCGCCCAGGGCCAGTGGCAGCAGGAGCTGGAGAAGAAGGCGGCGTGATTTGCAGGATGGCTCGAGCGCCAGCGAGACCCATCCCCTCACGCGCGAGCGACCCCGTTCCAGCGGTGGCGGCGGAAGCCGCCGATCTGCTCGTCGATGGCCTGCGTCACGGCCAAAGGCATCACCTGCCGATCGGCGTTCCGTAGCCCTGCATCTTCGCCTGCATGTCGGGGCTCAATTGGACGACGAGCTCGGCATTGTACGCGCCGGTGGGCCGCAGCGGCCGCGCCTCGGAGGTCAGCGTATTCTTCGCGAATATCTGCTCGGTGGCGACGGCATAAGAGCGCGACGTCGCGGCGGGCGAGCCGGCCTTGACCGCCGGGTCGACGTCGGTGGCGAAGATCGAGATCGTAGCGTCGCTGTTGCGCACGATCTCGAACGTGCGGAATTGCTGGGGAAAATCCCGCAACGACGCGGTCTCGACCTGCCAGAAGCCGAGCTCGGGACGCCCGGCATCGGGCGATTTGAATGCGGTGATCACGTTGAGATGGCGATGTCCGGCGATCAACATGATGAGATTCGGATAGGTATGCAGCTTGGCGATCAGTGTCGGCTCGGAGACGTAAGAGACGGAGCTCCAACCGACATAGGAACTCGCCGGCTCGACGCCGATCGGGATGTGCGCCGCGATGATCATGAGCTGACCGGCCGCCTGGCCGTCGTCGAGCTCCTTGACCAGCCAGTCGTACCGCGCCTTGTCGAGGGATCCGTGCCCGTAGCCGGGCGAGCTGGTCGCGGACGGGGCGGGACTGACGTCGTCGTCCGTTTGGGTGTTATCGAGCACGATGACCTTGATCGGCAGATCCGACTTCGGCTGAAAACTGTAACAAGCGAAGTCGTTGTCGACGTTGGCCTGGGTGAAGCCGTGACCGACCGGATTCGAGGATGTCGCGAAGAACTCGCGCATCCACTCCTTTTTCCTCAGTGAGCGGCGGTTGGGATCGGCGACGACCTTCGGAGGACTGGTGAAGTTGGCGACCGGCCCGGCGCCTCTGATGTCGCCGTGCGGAGTCGAGCCGTCGAGCGAGCCCATGTAGTAATGGCGTTTGTTGATGCCGTCGGGCTCCGCGAAGATGTCTCCCAACCTGAGGATGTCCTCGCCGACATAGACCTGCCGGAGATAATCGTTGACGGGGTTCGTGCCCATCCAGAAATGATCGTGATTGCCGAGGGCCTGATACCAGCTGATCGTCTTGTCGAGCCCTGCCGCCTGGTACGGCTTCTGATGATCGATGGTGTCGGCGCCGGCATGCGCGCCGGAGCTCGGGGTGATGAGCTTGCCGTCGATCACGTCGATGTACCAGCGCAGCTCGTTGTATTGCGTGTTGTTGCAGGTGTCGCCGAGCGAGATACCGAAATCGATGGGATTTTGCTTGTGCAGCGCGTTGATCGTCTGGATGGCCGCGTCGAGAACATGGGTCGTCTCCAGCATGACCGGCGAATATCCCGACGTGACGCCGTCCTTGACGCCCAGATAGATCGCCGAGGAGGGCGATTCCTTGTCGGTGATGTGGAGATCGGTGATGGTAAAGAAACGCAAGAGGCCGGCGGCGTTCGCGACCGATGCGCCGGGATAGGTCGCCGGCATGATGTCGAGCCGCTTGTCGTATGCGAGGGCCGAGCCGTAGCCCCAGGCGCCGTAGCCGTTCGGCGCGTATTTCGCGACCTCGACGGGGTGCACAGTCACCGCGGGTTTCGGCGCAGGCACGACCGTCCGCTGCAGCGTCGTCAGCACATCGGACGCGATCGGGTATCCTTCGACTCGGCCTTGATTTGCGGCGCCGAGCCTGCCGATGGCGAAGGTGGAAACGGCCAGCGCTCCGGCACTCGCCCCAAAGGCGCGCCGTGTCATCTTCATCATGCCCCAGCCTCTCAATTTTATCAGATCGACGAATCGTGGCGGGGGCTGCTCGTGACGATAACCGGGAATAATTGCCGAATTGCCAACGCGTGGCGGCCGGGGATGCGCGCATGAATGGC
>JBARNF010000923.1:0-14271 GCA_049802835.1 Bradyrhizobium sp. | reverse complement strand
CTGGCGATGGCGATGGTCGCCGCGCTCGGCAACCGCGTCGAGAACATCGTGATCGCGACCGCGATCATCAACCTGCCGTTCTACATCCGCTTCGCGCGAGCGGAAGTGAACATCCGCCGCAACCTCGGCTGGGTCGAAGCGGCGCGCGCCTGCGGCGAGAGTCATGTCGCGGTCGTCTTGCGCTTCCTGCTGCCAAACGTGCTGCCGGCGATGGCGGTGCAGATGTCGCTCAATCTCGGCTGGGCCATCCTCAATGCTGCGGGCCTCTCCTTCATCGGCCTCGGCGTTAAGCCGCCGACACCGGAATGGGGCATCATGGTCGCCGAAGGCGCGCGCTTCATCTCGACGGGGCGCTGGTGGCTGGTGGCGTGCCCCGGATTTGCGCTGATGTTCGCGGTGCTGTGCTTCAATCTGCTGGGTGACGGCCTGCGCGACATCCTCGATCCCCGGATGCGCACATGAACTCTGACTGTATCATGCATAGCCGGGCGCATCCGAGGATGCGGACATGAGCGCGTCGGACTACAGCGCGCCTCTGCTTGAGGTCGAAAACCTCAAAGTGGCCTTCTCGACCCGCCGCGGCCTCGTCGAGGCCGTGCGCGGCGTATCGCTGTCGCTGCAGCCGGGCGAGATGCTGGGGCTGGTCGGCGAGAGCGGCTCAGGCAAGTCGGTGACCGGTTTTGCCATCACGCACCTGCTCGACAAGGCCGGGCGCATCGCCGACGGCCGCATCCGCTTCAAGGGCCAGGACATCACCCGCGCCGGCAGCGCCGATCTGCGCAGCCTGCACGGCGCGGCGATGGCGATGATCTTCCAGAACCCGCGTGCTGCGCTCAACCCGATCCGCACCATTGGCCACCAAGTCGCTGACGCAATCCTCGCGCATCGCCGGCTGTCGCGCCAGGAGGCGCTGGGCGAGGCGCTGAAGCTGTTGCGCGCCGTGCAGATTCGCGATCCCGAGCGGCGCATGAGCGCCTATCCGCACGAATTGTCGGGCGGTATGTGCCAGCGCGTGATGATCGCGGTCGCGATCTCCTGCAATCCATCGCTGCTGATCGCGGACGAGCCGACCACCGGCCTCGACGTCACCACGCAGAAGGTGGTGATGGACCTGCTCGCCAGGATCGCCGCCGAGCGCGGCATGGCGACGATCCTGATCACCCACGATCTCGGGCTGGCCGCCCGCTACTGCGCGCGCGTGGTGGTGATGGAGCAGGGCAGGTTGGTCGAGGAGGCCGCGCCGCTGACGCTGTTCCACCGGCCGCAGCATGCCTACACTAAGCGGCTGGTTGCGGCCTCGCCCACGGCGACCTCGCGGATCGAGGACCTGGTGCCGGATGGCGAGCCGATTCCGCTGGTCGCGGTCACCGAACTGCCGCCGCCGCCCCGCGGCACGCCGTTGCTGCTCGACGTCAAGACCATCGCCAAGCGCTTCGATGACGGCACCGTTGGCGTCGCCGATTTCTCGATGACGATGCGTGGCGGCGAAAGCGTCGGCCTGGTCGGCGAGAGCGGCTCGGGCAAGAGCACGACGTCGCGCATGATCTGCCGGCTGCTCGATCCGAGCGAGGGCGAGATCCTGTTCGACGGCCAGGCGATCGGCCAGATCCCGGCGCGCGATTTCCACCGCTCGGAGCTGCGCAAGGACATCCAGGTCGTCTTCCAGGATCCGAACGACAGCCTCAATCCGCGCTACACGGCGTTCGACTGCATCGCCCATCCCTTGCTGCGGCTCCTGAACATGCGCGGCGGCGATCGCTTGCGCCAGCGCGTCGAGGAATGCGCCGATCGCGTCGGGCTGCCGCGCGAGCTGCTGCAGCGCTTCCCGCATCAGCTCTCCGGCGGCCAGAAGGCCCGCGTCGGCATCGCCCGCGCGATCGCCTGCAAGCCGCGGCTGCTGGTCTTGGACGAGCCGACCGCGGCGCTCGACGTCTCCGTGCAGGCGGTGGTGCTGCAGCTCCTCAACCGGCTCAGGCGGGAGGACAATCTCGCCTTCCTGTTCGTCAGCCACGATCTCAACGTCGTGCGCATGATGTGCGATCGCACCATCGTGCTGCGCACCGGCGTCATCGTCGAGCAGGGCGAGAGCCGCGCGCTGTTCGCCAACCCGCAGACCGACTATACGCGCGAACTGGTCGACGCCGTGCCGCATATCGCCCCGCCGACGGCGCTGGCGCCGGCCTGAGCGCACCCATAACAAACCATTATGGACGGCGGACAACTTAGTATTGTGGCCAGCGTTGTGGGTCCTGTCAGTTTGCCGGCCTCGCAACCACGTTCCATTCAAGGTCTCCGCGCGCGTCATGACGAAGCTGATCACCACGCTGCAAGCCATCGTCGGCGCCCCTCACGTCCTGATCGCGCCCGAGGATCAGGCGCCCCATGTGCGCGACTGGCTTGGCAAGTATCAGGGCGCGGCGATGGCCGTCGTGCGCCCGGCGTCGACCGAGGAGG
Organism: Bradyrhizobium sp.; assembly: GCA_049802835.1. Lineage (GTDB taxonomy): Bacteria > Pseudomonadota > Alphaproteobacteria > Rhizobiales > Xanthobacteraceae > Bradyrhizobium. The sequence continues at coordinate 11,817 of JBARNF010000923.1, read as the reverse complement.
TCGCGGCCGTGATGGCGGCCTGTGCTGAGGCCCGCGTGGCCGTGGTGCCGCAGGGCGGCCATACCAGCCTATCCGGCGGCGCGACGCCGGAAGCAAGCGGCCAGGCCATCGTGCTGTCGCTGTCGCGCATGAACCGCATCCGCGCGGTCGATCCGATCGGCCAGACCATCGTGGTCGATACCGGTGTCGTGCTGGCGAAGGTCCAGGACGCCGCGCGCGAGGCGGGCCTGCTGTTTCCGCTCAGCCTGGGCTCCGAAGGCAGTTGCACCGTCGGCGGCAATTTCGCGGCGAACGCGGGCGGCGTCGCCGTGCTGCGCTATGGCGTGATGCGCGAGCTGACGCTCGGTCTCGGGGTGGTGCTGCCGGACGGCCGTATCTGGGACGGGCTGCGCGCGCTTCGCAAGGACAACACCGGCTACGCGCTACGCGACCTCTTCATCGGCTCGGAAGGCACGCTCGGCATCATCACCGGCGCGGTACTCAAGCTGTTTCCGCAACCGACCGCACGCGCCACCGCCTTCGTCGCCGTGGCCGATGTAAGGGCGGCGCTGCAATTGTTGCGACTGGCGCGGGCACGCTGCGGCGATCGCCTCACGGCGTTCGAATTCCTGACGTCGGCGACGCTCGACATGATCCTGCGCCAGATGCCGGACACGCGGCTGCCCTTCGCCGGGCTTCCCGACGCAGCGGTGCTGATCGAGCTCAGCGACGTCGGCGACGAGAGCGCGCTGACCGCCCGGCTCGAAGCCGCGCTGGCCGATGCGATGGCGGAGGGGCTCGCCTTGGTTGCGCAGCACGGCACGCAGGCCAAAACGTTCTGGCGCGTGCGCGAGAGCGTGTCGGAGGCGTTGGTGCGCGAGGGCAAGGCGCTCAAGCACGACGTCGCCGTGCCCGTCGCCAAGATCGCCGATTTCGTTGACGTGATGGATGCGACGGTGACCGCGGCGCTGCCGGGCATCCGGCCCATGGTGTTCGGCCATCTCGGCGATGGCAATCTGCACTACAATCTGATGCGTCCGCTCGACATCAGCGAGGCCGAGTTCTATGGCCACGGCCCGCGGATCACCCGCCTCGTTCACGACGAGATCACGCGCTGCCGCGGCTCGATCGGCGCCGAGCACGGCATCGGCCAGCTCCGCACCGCCGAGATGCCGTTGTGCAAGCCACCGCTCGAACTGGAGCTGATGCGGCAGCTCAAGGGCGCGCTCGACCCCCACGGCCTGATGAACCCCGGTAAGCTGCTGCCGGGCGTGTGACGATGGCCTTTCACGTCGCGCCGGTCAGCATCCTCGGCAGACGCCGTTGATCTTGCGCCGTGCTTCTTCGTCATTCCAGTTGCCCTTGGGAGCGAACACCAGCTCGGCCGTCAGTTTCATCGGCGCTCTCAGCTCGGCCGGAATCTTCGGGAATGGCTGGATCGACCTGAGCCAAGCGATGGTCTGATCGTCAACGGCTTTCATGCCGAAGCTCTTGGTGATTTTCGTCTCGGCCAGGTTGCCGTCGCGATCAACGGAGAACGTGACGATCGAACGGATCTCGGTTGCGTTCTTGATCTCCTCAGTCAAAACGAGAGGATCCACTCGCAGGTGGTGCTGGAGTTCGCTGCGATAGGCAATCTCCGGGCCGGAGGTTTCGGAGGTTGGAGGCCATTGCAGGTCGACATAGGCGACGCGTCTCTGCGCGCCCAGATTAAATGATGTTCTGATTTCGAAAGGTACCTTCAGCTCATCCGGGACTCGCGGAAATGACCGCATGCGCCGCAGACCGGAGAGAAGGTCCGCATCATCCTCGGCAGAGCCGGAGCTTTGATCGATCGTTGCGTTCAGAAGCTTACCGTCTCGATCGATCGAGAAGACAACTCCCATTCGAACTGTCTTGCTCCGCAGTCTTTCCGGGATTGCCCAGGTATTATCCATCAGGTGTCGGGAAAGCGCGCGTTTGAACGCGGTTTCGTCTGCAAGCGCTGCTCCGGATATCGAAAGCAAGATAAGGAGACCAAGACCGAAGTATCGCATTGAAGCCCGCCCATTACATCAGCGGAGCAATGTAGCTTGCGACCTCAAGGCTGTCGCGTGGGATTCGGGATCACCACGACGCGTCTGCAACCCGGATGGCGCCGAAGATGCCAACTGCGAGCAGAGGCCAGCCGACGGGGTTGTCTCTCAGGCTGTAGTTCTGGATCAGCTCGCGGCTAGCCTGATGAGCGCGCCGACTGGCTGATCTGGGCTACCGTCGTGCGACAGCCTCGGCGGAAGAGAGAGTCGAGCGCCGCCTCGACCGCGTCCGTGAAGCGTGGATCGGCCGGCAGGTCGTTGCCGAACACTGATGAGAGCGACAACAGCGCCGGCGCGAGCTTGCTCGCGACCGGTCCGGCCTCATCCGCCAGCGCGCGCAGCTTGGCCGCCAGCGGGTCGCGCAGCTCGATCGGGTGGCCCTGCTCGTCGGTGCCGCTGACGTAGCGCATCCAGCCGGCGACGGCGAGCGCGAGCCGGGTGATCGGAAGGTCGCGTGCGAGCCGGTCGCTGATGGTGCCGAGCAGGCGCTGCGGCAGCTTCTGCGAGCCGTCCATCGCGATCTGCGCCGTGCGGTGCTTCAGGGCTGGATTGCGGAAGCGCCGCAGCAGCGCGGCGCGATAGGTGGCAACGTCGAAGCCGCCGAGCGCGGGCACGGTCGGCGTCACCTCCTCGCGCATCATGTCCTCGACGAGCCGGGCGAGATCGGGCTCGGCCATGGCCGCGGCGACCGTCGGACATCCCATGAGATAGCCAAGATAGGCGAGCGTCGAATGCGCGCCATTGAGGAGCCGCAGCTTCATGAGCTCGAACGGCGCCACGTCGCGCACGAACTGTGCGCCGCTCACGTCCCATGCGGGGCGGTCGCTGCCGAAATCATCCTCGACGACCCACTGGCTGAACGGCTCGGTCACAACAGGCCAGGCATCGTCGAGGCCGAGCGCGGTGCGCACCTGATCGCGGTCGGCATCGGTGGTGGCCGGGACGATGCGGTCGACCATGGTCGAAGGAAAGCGGACTTCACCTGCGATCCATTTGGCGAGATCGCGATCGACCAGCTCGGCAAAGGCGATGGCGAGGCCGCGCAAGGTGTGACCATTGGCCGGAAGATTGTCGCAGGCGAGCACGGTGTAGGGCGGCAGGCCCTGCTGGCGCCGCAGCCGCAATCCGCCGACGATGACGCCGAGCGTGCTGCGGGGATGGCTAAGCTCTCGGACATCGTGACGGATGTCGGGATCATCGGCGCGCAACGCGCCGGTCGCCGGATCGTGGCTGTAGCCCTTCTCGGTCACGGTGGTGGAGACGATGCGCACGGCGGGATCGGCGAGGCGCGCCAGCTGCCCCGCAGGATCTTCCGGCGCGACAGCGAGGCTAGTGAGCGCACCGATGACGCGGCGCTGATGGCCGTCGCCGTCGCTCGCCGTCACGCTGTAGAGCCCTCCTTGCGGCTCAAGCGCATCGCGGGTGTCGGGCGAGCGCAAGGAGACGCCGAGGATACCCCAGCGCGGATCATCCTTGAGCAGCGCATCGGTGTAGACGGCCTGATGGCCGCGATGGAACGCGCCGAGGCCGAGATGGACGATGCCGGTCGCGACCGTCGTGCGGTCGTAGTCCGGCTTGAGAATGCCGGCGGGCAGGCGGTGGAGCGTGGCGGGGCTGAGGCGGTCCATGTCGTCTGAGCTGCGTCAGAAGATCAGCTGCACTTTGCAGCATTCGGTCTGATTGTGCTCGAACGTATCGAACGCTTTAGCGTAAGCGTCGAGGCCATAGCGATGAGTGATCAACTGCTCGGGCTGCAAGGTGCCGCTGGCAAACCAGTCGATCACCTTGGCGAACTTGCCGCTGTTGAGCCGGGAGGCGTGGATCGCGAGCTCCTTGGCCGTGACCTTCTGCTGCACGATCGTCGACGGCTCGGCCGAGAAGCCGAGCAGGCCGATGCGTGCCGCCGGAGAGGCGATCTCGATTGCTTCACCGAGGATGGCGGGGTGACAGGCGGCATCGATGATCAGCGTCGGCTTCAGATCGGCGGCCGCGAGCGCCGCGGGCAGGGCGGTGTGCGCGGTGTTGATGACGCGATCGGCGCCGTTGTGCCGCGCGGCTGCGAGGCGTTGGTCGATGCGGTCGGTGACGATCAGCTCCTTCACGCCATAGACATGCTTCAGCACCTGGATCACGGTCAGCCCGATCGGGCCGGCGCCATACACCAGCGCGACATCGGATGCGAACACGCTTGTATGGTCGGTGATGTTGGCGGCGATCGAGAACGGCTCGACCAGCGGCGCCTTGTCGTCGTCGACGCTGTCCGGCAGCAGATGCGCGTTGGCAGCCGGCACGCAGGCATATTCGGAGAAGCCGCCGTCGCGATGGACGCCGAGCACGGCGAGTTCAGCGCAGACATTGGGACGGCCGACCGAGCAGGGATAGCAGTGGCCGCAAGAGACGACGGGATCGACCACGACGCGGGCGCCGAGACGGGCCGTGACGCCATCGCCGAGCTTGTCGATGCGGCCGAAGAATTCGTGGCCGATGACGCGCGGATAGCGCGCGAACGGATTGCTGCCGTGGAGGATGTGGATGTCGGAGCCGCAGATGCCGGCGCGCTCGACCTTGATGCGGATCTCGCCGGCGGCGGGCTCGGGGATCTCGCGCGTTTCGATCGACAGGCGGCCGGGCCGCTCCACCACCAGGCTCTTCACGCGTCTCTCCATCCCTTGCGCGCTCATCTCGACCGTGAGCCGAAGTCGTATAGCAATCCCAAAACTTGGATACAAGTTAGCTATTGAAAGCTATTTTGGTATCCATTATAGGCTAAACACCAAGCAATGAGATACAAAAGCCCCGTCAGCGGGCTTCAGCAGGGGAGGTTTGTCATGTCCATGTCCCGCCGCAGCTTCGTCGGCACCGCGCTCGCGGGCGCATCCGTTCTGACGCTCGGACGCGCGAGAGCGCAGTCGGCCAAATATCGCCTGCGCTACGGCACGGCCTTCCCGGCCACGCATCCCGGCGTCGTCCGCATCATCGAAGCGTCCGAGTTCATCAAGAAACAGACCAACGGCCTGGTCGACCTGCAGGTCTATCCGAACAGCCAGCTCGGCAGCGAGCCCGACATGTTCTCGCAGGTGCGCACCGGCGCGCTCGATTTCATGTCGACCTCGGGCGTGAACCAGACCGTGGTTCCGATCGGCGGCATCAACGCCGTGGCCTTCGCGTTCGAGAGCTATGACCAGGTGTGGTCGGCGATGGACGGCGATCTCGGCAATCACGTGCGCGGCGAGTTCGCCAAGGTCGGCCTGCACGTGCTGCCGAAGTGCCTCGACAACGGCTACCGCAACATCACCTCCAGCGCCAAGCCGATCACCTCGCCTGACGACCTCAAGGGCTTCAAGATCCGCGTGCCCGGCAATCCGCTGTGGGTGACCTTGTTCAAGACACTCGGTGCGGCCCCGACGCCGATCAATTTCGGCGAGCTCTATGCCGCGTTGCAGACCCACATCGTCGACGGCCAGGAGAATCCGCTGGCGCTGATCCAGAGCGCCAAGCTCTACGAGGTGCAGAAATACATCGCGCTATCAGGCCACATCTGGGACGGCCACCACATCTTCGCCAATGCGGCGCGCTGGACCGGCCTGCCCGCGGACGCGCGCGACGCCATCACCGCGGCGCTGTCGGAGGCGGCCGTGAAGGAGCGGCAGGACATCCAGAGCTTCAACGACAAGGCGCAGGCCGAGATGCAGGGCGCCGGCATCGCCTTCAACAAGGTCGATACCAAGCCGTTCCGCGACGCGCTGCGCAGCGCGGGCTTCTACACCGAGTGGAAAACCAAGTTCGGTGCCGAGGTCTGGGGCCTGCTCGAAAAGTCGGTCGGCCAGCTCTGAGACGGTGCGTGATCGCGTACGGCGCGATGGGATGGGTTCGTACGACGGCGTGACAAGCGGATGGACAGTTGCACGTCCACCGTCATTCCGGGGCAATCGACAACGCGCAGCAGCGAAGCAGCTGCGCATTGGTGATTGAACCCGGAATCTCGAAGTTATCAAGAATGGTAGCAAGACAATGTCGAGATTCCGGGTTCAAGGCCTCCGGCCTTGCCCCGGAATGACGACGGAGTGGCGCAGTAAGATTGGTCGGGGAGGATGCAATGGCCGTTGAGATGACTGCGACGACCTCGGTGCCGTCGCATGGCGCGTTCGCCCGTTTCGATCATCTGCTCGGACGCACGGTGGAGGCGTCGGCGGCCGCGATCGTCGTGGCCGAACTGGTGCTGCTGGGCGCTGCGACCGTGGCGCGCTACGTCTTCAATGCACCGCTGATCTGGTCCGATGAGCTCGCCACAGTGCTGTTCGTCTGGCTCGCGATGCTCGGCGCCGTGGTGGCGCTGCGCCGATCCGAGCACATGCGGCTCACCGCCTTCGTGCGCCGTCTGTCGCCGCTATGGCGGGGGCGCACCGACGCGCTCGGGCTGATGCTGGTCTGCACGGTCCTGGTGGCGCTGGTGATGCCGTCCTGGCATCACGTCGAGAGCCATCTGATCAGCAAGATGCCGGTGCTCGAGATCAGCGAAGGTTTTCGCGAGGCCGCGATGCTGGTCGGCGTGCTGTTGATGCTGCTGACCGCGCTCGACCGGCTGATCCAGCAGGCCAGCCTGCCGCAGATCATCGGCGCGCTGGCGCTGGTACTGGCCGGCGCCGGGCTGCTCTACGCTGCGGCGCCCGTGCTGGAGGATCTCGGCAACTACAATCTCGTGATCTTCTTCTTCGCTCTGGTCGCGGCGGCGATGGTAATCGGCACGCCGATCGCCTTCGCCTTCCTGCTCGCAACCGTCGCCTATCTGCATTTCAGCACCACGGTGCCGGTCTCGATCGTGCCGGGCCGGGTCAGCGAGGGCATGTCACACATGGTGCTGCTGGCGGTGCCGATGTTCGTGCTGCTGGGCGCGCTGATCGAGATCGCCGGCCTGGCGCGGGCGATGATCGCGTTCCTGATCTCGCTGATCGGCCATCTGCGCGGCGGTCTGCAATATGTGCTGCTCGGCGCGATGTATCTGGTCTCCGGCATCTCCGGCGCCAAGGCAGCCGACATGGCGGCGGTCGCGCCGGCGCTGTTCCCGGAGATGAAGCAGCGCGGCAGCTCCGAAGGCGATCTGGTGTCGCTGCTGTCGGCGTCCGCCGTGATGTCGGAGACGATCCCGCCGTCGATCGTCCTGATCACGGTGGGCTCGGTGACCGGCGTGTCGATCGCCGCCCTGTTCACCGGCGGATTGTTGCCGGCGGTGGTTGGCCTGGTCGCGCTGTCGGTCGTGGTCTTCCTGCAGACCCGCAAGGAGGACATGAGCGGTGCGCAGCGCTTCGATGCCAAGACGAGATTGCGCCTGTTCGCGACCTCCATTCCGGGGCTGGGTCTGCCGATCGTGATCCGCTCGGCGGTCGTCGAGGGCGTCGCCACCGCGACCGAGGTCGCCGCCATCGGCGTCATCTACACGGTGCTGGTCGGAATCTTCGTCTATCGCCAGTTCGACTGGAAGCGGGTCTATCCGATCCTGGTCGATACGGCCTCGCTGTCCGGCGCGATCCTGCTCGTGGTGGGAGCCGCGACCGGCATGGCCTGGGCGCTGACGCAATCCGGCTTCTCGCAGCAACTGGTCGACATGATGGTGGCGGTGCCCGGCGGCCGCTGGGGCTTTCTTCTGATCTCCGCGCTCGCCTTCGTGGTGCTCGGCAGCGTGCTCGAAGGCGTGCCGGCGGTGGTGCTGTTCGGGCCGCTGCTGTTCCCGATCGCGCGCATGATGGGCGTGCACGAGGTGCACTACGCAATCATTGCCGTGTTCGCGATGGGGCTCGGCCTGTTCACGCCGCCGTTCGGCGTCGGCTTCTATCTCGCCTGCGCCATCGGCCGGGCCTCGCCGGACGAGGTCATCCGCCACGTCTGGCCGCATCTCGCCGCGCTCGTGGTTGCGCTGCTGCTGATCGTGTTCCTGCCATGGATCTCGATCGGCTTCCTGTGAATCGGATAGACTGCCGGCATGAATGACGATCTCACACCGCTGACGCGGATCGACGGCAAGGCCGGGCGGCGGCTGGCGGACCAGGTCTATGAGCGGCTGCTCGATGACATCGTCTCCGGCGCGCTGTCGCCGGGGACGCCGATGGCCGAGCTCGATCTGTGCGAGCGGCTCGGCGTCAGCCGCACGCCGGTGCGCGAGGCGTTGATCAAGCTCGCCGATGTCGATCTCGTCCGCATCTATCCGCAGAGCGGCAGCGTCGTCGCACCGGTGTCGCGCGAAGCGTTCGGCGAGGCGCAGTTCATCCGCGAGCACCTGGAATGCGCGCTGGTGGCGGAGGCCGTGCGCTACATGGATGCAACGTCGCTGCGCGAGCTCAACGAGCTGATCGAGCGGCAGAAGACGGCCGCGACGCCCGAAGAGTTCTACGCGCATGACGAGGCGTTCCACCAGACCATCGCCCGCACCAGCCGGCACCCGCATGTGTGGCAGGTGATCCGCCAGACCAAGATTCATTTCGACCGCGTGCGCCATCTGACCCTGAAGGAAGACGCCGGCCATATTCCGCTCCTGATTGCGCAGCATCAGGAGATCCTGGATGGGCTCGCCGCCTGCAACGAGGCCCAGGCGGTCGCCGCGATGCGCCGGCATCTGCGCGAGGTGTTCCGCCGTGCCGACGGCATCTTTGCGCGCCAGGAAGAAATGGCGCAGGCCGAGCCGCGCACACGGGCGCGACGGCGGCGGTGATGTTGCGTGATCCCGGATTGCGCGAGACAAATTGAGGAAGGTGGACGACATGGAACAGACGTGGCGCTGGTTCGGACCGGATGATCCCATCACCCTGCCGCAGGTCCGCCAGACCGGCGCGACCGGCATCGTGACGGCGCTGCATCACATCCCCTATGGCGTGGTGTGGAGCACCGACGAGATCGTCAAGCGCATCGGCATGATCGAGAGCGATTCGTCGCTGCGGCTGCGCTGGAGCGTGGTCGAGAGCCTGCCGGTGTCGGAGGCGATCAAGCTCGGCGAGGGCGATCTTGCGCCGCTGTTCGAGAATTACCGGCAGTCGCTGCGCAATCTCGCTAGCTGCGGCGTGACCAATGTCTGCTACAATTTCATGGCGGTGCTGGACTGGACCCGCACCGAGCTCGCCTTCCGCCTGCCGGGCGGCGCCACCGCGCTGCGCTTCGATGTCGATCGTTTTGCCGCGTTCGACTGCTACATCCTGCAGCGGCGAGGGGCCGAGGCCGAGTTCTCCGCCGATGTGCTCGACCGCGCCAAGGCCTGGGTGGCGCAGGCCTCCGAATCCGACAAGGACCGCCTGCTCGCCACCATCATGGCGGGACTGCCCGGGGCATACGATCGCTATGACGTGCCCGGCCTGCGCCGCATGCTCGAAAAATATCGTGATATCGGCCATGCCGAGCTGCGCGCCAACTACGCGCGCTTCCTGCGCGAGGTGGTGCCGACGGCGCAGGAATGCGGCGTCAGCCTGTGCGTCCATCCCGACGATCCGCCGCGCGACCTGTTCGGTTTGCCGCGTGTGGTCTCGAATGCCGACGATCTGCAATTCATCGTCGATGCCTGCCCGTCACCGGCCAACGGCATCACCTTCTGCACCGGCGCGCTCGGCGCCGGCGGGCAAAACAACGTGCCGGCGCTGGCCGAGCGGTTCGCCCCGCACATCCGCTTCGTGCACCTGCGCAACGTGACCAAGATGCTCGACGGCTCGTTCATGGAGGCCGAGCATCTGCGTGGCGACGTCGACATGGTCGCGGTGGCGACGACGCTGTTGAAGGAACAAGCCCGCCGCAAGGCCGCGGGCGAGCCGGACTGGCGCATTCCCTTCCGGCCCGACCATGGCCATGAGCTGGCCGACGACATCGGCCGCGGCACCCATCCCGGCTATCCCTTGGTCGGCCGGCTCAAGGGCCTGGCCGAGATCCGCGGCGTGATGACCGCGGTGGCGGCCATCAATCGGTTGCCGGTGTGAGAGCCAAGGGGCGGAACCGCGTCAGCGGATCCGCCCGCACAAGTCAATCGTGCTCGTAGCCATAGACCTCCGGCAGGATGAAGATTGCAGCGAGGAGCCCGATCAGCGGGAAGATCGCGACGAACAAGGTCGCGTTGGCCTGGCCGATCGCCGCGAACAGCGACGGGAACAGGAAGATCGCCAGGAACGACGGCAGCTTGACGAACATGTAGGCGAAGCCGCTCGCGGTCCCGCGATATTGAGGGCGCGCCACCATGGTCGGGATTGTCATGCAGTTCGAGGCGTCCCAATAGTGGCCCCACAGCATGCCGGCGGCGGCGAAGGGCAGGATGTATTTGTGATCAGTGTAGAGCGCCGCGGCCGCGATCAGAAGCGAGATCAGCACGATGCCGAAGCCGGCGATGCTGATGCCGCGATGGCCGATTTTGGGCGTCAGCAGCGGCCCGACCCAGCCGGAGATCGCCGCAAAGGCGAACAGCGCCATGGTGACGAGATTGTTGCCGAGCAGGCTGGAGACGCCGACCATCGCGAACATGACCGGCAGATAGAAGGCGAAGGTCGAGAACTCGGAGGCCTGCGCGAAACAGGCGATCCAGCCATACACGGTCGCGCGCCAGCGGATGGGGTCCTTGCGCAGATCGGCGATGAAGGCGCGCGTGCTGGGCGCGGGAATCACGACGTCCTGATCCGGCAGCATCTTCAGGTCGTCATTGTACATGTGGCGGGCGACCGCCTTGGCTTCCTTGAAACGGCCGCGTTGCACCAGCCAGACCGCCGTCTCCGGCACGTCGTGGCGCAGCAACAGGATGATCAGCGCCGGCACGGCGCCCAGGCCCAGCGTGACGCGCCACAGCGTCTCGTGATTGATCTCCATCAGCAGGAAGATCACGATCACGCCGATGGTCAGCACCTCGCCGACGGCGAACATGAACTGCCAGCGGTTGCCCATGACCTCGCGTTCGCCCTTCGCCATGGACTCCATGATGTAGGTGTAGCCGGTCGAGATGTCGCTGCCGAGTGGGACGCCGAGCAGGAAGCGAATGACGATCAGCCAGGTCATGTTGGGCACGAACGCCTGCACCAGCGCCAGCACGACGAACATCGTCATCGTTCCCAGAAACATCCAGCGGCGGCCAATCTTGTCGGACAACCAGCCGCCGATGAGCGCGCCGACCAGGGCGCCGCCCTGCGTACCGGCTGCGGCGAGCCCGAGCTCGAGCGCACCAGGATTGTATTGCTCCTTGATGAAGATCAGCACGAAGGCGATCGAATAGAGATCCCAGGCCTCGACCAGGATCGACGCCATCATCAGCCAACCGATGCGGCTGCCTTTCGGGCTGTAGTTCTGCACCAGATGGCGCACGGCGGCGTCGATCGCCACTCTCTGTGGCGCGGCCGCGGTCGACATGGACATGTAGTTCCTCCCTGTATGTTGTCCCGATGAAATGTTAGGCGCCTGGCAGCGGCTCGATACTGCAGTCGAGCAGGCTGGGGTCGATGCCGGATTCCATGTCCTCGAACATCTGGCCCATGAAATCGATCAGCGCATCGCTCGCCGCGACGGCGCGCTCCGCATGCCTGTTGGCGACAGTGTTGAGAATGGCCACGTGGCGGTCGATTGTCCCGCTCAGATCGGCATGATCCGCGAGCAGGCGGTGGTAGATGAAGCCGACGCGGCGGTAGATCGTGTGCAGCGGCCGCATCGTATGGGCCAGGAACGGCTCGCCGCTCGCCGCCAGGATCAGCGCGTCGATGCGGCGGTCGAGCTTGTTGAACTCGTCGATCGACAGCGTCGAACGCCGTTCGCGCAAGAG
>JBARNF010000922.1:0-2626 GCA_049802835.1 Bradyrhizobium sp. | reverse complement strand
ACAGGCCGAGATCGCGGGCGATCGTCTGCGCTGTCACCATCCAGCGGTCGCGGAAGGCCGAGACGTCGTCGGGCGTGCCGATGCAGACATATTCGCGCATCCGGAACGACTGCAGCCGGTCGAGATGACGCGACGGCTCGCGGCGGAAGCAGTCGGCCGCAACGTCGAAGCGCAGGCCGCCGACCGGCAAGGCGCCGCGGCTCGCCGCGATCGGATAGACAGGATAACAGGCAGCAGGCGACAGCACGAGATCGGCCGGCGACAGCGACGTCGTCCAGTCGCCGCCCTTGTCGAAGCGCGCGACGGCATCGTGGATGTCCCGCTCTGTGCCGTGCAGGCCGCACACGCAGCCGAGCAGATTGGGAAAGCTCTTCAGATAGCCTGATTTTTCCAGCTGTGCGCGGCTCATGACCGGAGGGAAGCGCAGCACTTCCGTTCCCGGCTCGCGATGGCGGGTGATGAGCGCAGCGAGCCGCTCCACCACGTTTTCATACAGTGCGGTGCGGGCGTAGACGCCATCCGCTCCCATGCGGTGGAACAGGGTATCGGTCAGATGATCCAGGGCGTCGACCGGCTGAGGGGCAATCTCGGGCGACTGCGGGAGAACGGGAATTGTCATTCTGCAAGATCCTGAGGGGAAGCAATGGCTGCAATCGGCGTGATCATTCGTAGAGCGAGGCCGGCACCGCGCTCATCAGGTTGGCTGTGGCGACGTTCGCCAGAATGCGGTCGTTATTGATCATGATCGGTGCCGACAGTACGTCGCGCAGGTGCCGTCCGATCGAGAAGTCGCCGTCGTTGCGATATCCGGAGAGGCCGCAGGCGCGCATCGCATGCATCACGGTCTCGAGCGCGAGCTCCGAGGCCTGCACCTTCAACAGCGTGATCGAGGACTGGAAGTCGAGCGAGGTCAGCGCCCGCTCATCATATTCGTGGGCCGCGAAAGCATCCATGTTGGTGACGATCATCGCCCGCAGTCGTGCCAGCGCCATCCTCGCCGCGGTGTAGTGCGCCGCTGCCGGCGGCATCTGTCCGTTCGCGCCGCGCGCGGCTTTGCGCAGGAAGCGCTGCGCCCGTTGCACGGAGGCCGCGGCGATCCCGGCCCACGCTGACGACCAGGTCAGGTGCGCGAACGGGGTCATAGTCTGGCCGTGGATGCGGTCGTAGGATTCGGTGAACATCCGGTCGGACGGACAGCTCACCTGCAGTTCGAAGCCGGTCGAGCAGGTGCCGCGCATGCCGAGCGTCTCCCAGCCCAGCGTGCGCTTGATCGTGTAATCGTCCTTGGTCAGCGCCAGCAGCACCTGGTCGGAGGCGGCAGCGCCGTCGGCGCGCCGCGCGATCGTCACGAGTCCGTCGGCCTCCGCGCCATAGGAAATCACGGTGGCATCACGCAGCAGCGTGATGTGGCCGCCGTCGTGGCCGACCGCCGCAGCGCTGGCGCGGATGTTGCCGCCGTTCTGGCCTTCCGTTGTGGAGGACGCCATCAGCAGCTGTTCGGAGGCGATCCGGCGCATCAGGGCTTCCATGTAGGGATTGCCGCGACCGTGGCGCACCAGGCAGGCGACCTTGGTCTGATGCATGGCGAAGATCATGGCGCTTGAGGCGCAGGCACGACCGAGCGCATAGCAGACGTCGGCGATGTCGTGGATCGATGCGCCGAAGCCGCCCAACTCGACCGGAATCTGCATTCCCAGCAGCTTGTGCTCTCGGGTGGCGTCGATCGCCGCCTTCGGAAACCGTCCGTCGCGGTCGACGTCATCGGCCTCGGCGGCAGCTTGTGCGGCGACGGCGGCTGTCCGCTGCAGAAACAATGAGTTGCGATCGAGCAGGAGCTGCTCGCGGTCATCGAGGATCGGATTACGAAGCGCGCTTTCCTGGACAGTCATGACCGATATGGGCTCCGGATTGTGCCGCCATGAGAGGTCGGCCCGCGCATCCCGTCGCGCATGACTGATCCCTTAGCGTCTCTTCACCCTGCATCTCTCGGGCTATGACGCAGGGTATGGATTTGATTCAAATGCGTCGACGAAATTCAGGGTAAACGCGATGCAATCGAGAGGTGGGGGTTAATTCCTGGTTGTTTCGATCTCACGAATCCTCGCCACCGCGTTAGCGTTAAGACGAGTTCAGGATTGCAACGCGGGTGGGACGTAACTCTTTTGCCGCTCAGTTGCGCTATTTCCCGGCTGTGCGTCGGATCCGACCGACGCTGCCGGAAGCAGCCGTGAGAAGAGAGGTCCTCCATGCCGGGTTTCAATGTCGATATCCGTCACCGCATCGTGACGCTCGTGCGCGACATTCTCGCGCAGAACTCGATCGCGACGGACGTCCTGCCGGAGGCGAAGCTCGTCGATGTCGGCCTGACGTCGATGGACATGGTCAACCTCATGCTGTCGCTCGAAGCCGAGTTCGACTTCACCATCCCGCAGGAGCTGATCACGCCGGAGAACTTCCAGTCGGTCGAAACGCTGGAGCGTCTCGTCGCCGGGCAGTTGGCGGCGGCCAAGGCCGCTTAACCCGGTCACCTCCGGCTGCCGGTTCCGGCACCGCTGTTTTCAATTTGCCTCAAAGCTGGCATTCTCGTCTCCCTTGGAGATGGGGACGTCATGACGAAAGCTGTGCT
>JBARNF010000921.1:0-15226 GCA_049802835.1 Bradyrhizobium sp. | reverse complement strand
CGAACGCCTCCTCGATCCTGGCGGTGTCGCCATAATGATAGTCGAGCGCGACATTGTTCGGGATGTGGTCATAGAGCTGCGGCGCGCCGGGCTTGGTGGCTTCCTCCGCATTGGTCACCGCGGGCAGCGGCTCGATGTCGAGCTCGACCGCCTCGGCCGCGTCGCGGGCCTGGGCGGCTGTCTCCGCCACCACGAAGGCGACGGGGTCGCCGACGAAGCGCACCTTGTCGCTGGTGAGCGCCGCGCGGTTGGTCTGCAGCAGCGGCGAGCCGCCCCGGCCCTTCAGCGGCAGGCCGCAGGTGAAGGGGCCATAATTGGCGCCGGCAAGGTCGGCGCCGGTCCACACCCCGAGCACGCCCGGCATGCCCCGGGCCGCATTGGTGTCGATGCCCTTGATGATGCCGTGGGCGTGGCTGGAGCGCACGATCCAGGCATGAGCCTGGCCGGGCAGGTTGACATCGTCGGTATATTTGCCGTGACCGCGGACCAGCGTGTCGTCCTCCTTGCGCCGGACCGGCTGCCCGACGCCGTATTTCTGCAGCGCGATCGCGTTTTCGAGGGCCGGGGAGGTGTGATCTTGCATGGATTGGGATCCGGGAAGCTGGATTGGTCGCAAATGCGGGCTGTTCCCAGATAGTGCAGCGCCCGCGGCCGGACAACGGTTGATTAGGAATGGTGCATCACGCCTGACGGAGGGGCTGTTGCGCCGGCGCTATCCACTGATAATGTCTCATGAAAGAGAACTTCGATCTGGGCCGGTTCGGCCAGCGGAAAGACATTTGAATGATCAATGACACGCGGCTGCGGGAGAGTCCGACGCCGCGCGGGAACCTGGAGCCCGGCTTGCGTCCGGGTCTGGACGTCGCGACGCCTTCCTGCGCCAGCAATGGCAGCAGCGTCTACGCGGCACTGGACCTCGGAACCAACAATTGCCGGCTCCTGATCGCCTGTCCCTCAGGCGACAGTTTCCGCGTGGTCGACTCCTTCTCGCGCATCGTCCGGCTGGGCGAGGGCATCTCGACCACCGGCTGCATCAGCGATGCGGCGATGGATCGCGCCATCGCCGCCCTCAGCATCTGCCGGGACAAGATCCAGTCGAAGAAGGCGCGGCGGTTGCGCCTGATCGCCACCGAGGCCTGTCGCGCCGCCTCCAATGCGGACGGGTTCCGCAGCCGGGTGGCGGCCGAGACCGGCATCGAGCTCGAGGTGATCGACCGCGAGACCGAGGCGGCGCTGGCTGTCAAAGGCTGCTCGCCGCTGCTCGATCCCGTCGGGCGAGGCGCCATCCTGTTCGACATCGGCGGTGGCTCCAGCGAGCTGGTGCGGATCGAACGTAATCCGGCCGATCGCACCGCCGAACCGCGGATCAAGGCCTGGATGTCGATTCCACTCGGGGTCGTCACCCTGGCCGAGCGTTTCGGCGGCCGCGACGTCACGCCGGAGATCTATGCCGGCATGGTCGAAGCGGTGGCGGGGCACGTCGGCCCGTTCGCGGCCGAGCATGGCGGCGATCTCGCCGGCATGCATCTGCTCGGCACATCAGGCACGGTGACGACGCTGGCCGGCATTCATCTCAATCTGGCCCGTTATGACCGTCGCCGGGTCGACGGCATCTGGATCAACGACGCCGACATCACCGCGACCATCGCGCGGCTGCTGGCAATGAGCTATCAGCAGCGGGCAGAGAACAACTGCATCAGCGTCGACCGGGCCGATCTCGTGCTCGCGGGCTGCGCCATCCTCGATGCGATCCGCCAGGCGTTTCCGCTGCCGCGGCTGCGCGTCGCCGACCGCGGCCTGCGCGAGGGCATGCTGGTCGAGATGATGCGCGAGGACGGCGCGCTCAGGACGGCGTAAAGTCCTCACCCTCCCCTGGAGGGGGAGGGTCGGCTCACATTGAGCAAAGCGAAATGTGAGACGGGGTGGGGTGAGTCACACGGGCGGTCTTGCTGTGGCTCACCCCACCCCGATCGCTCGCTTCGCTCACGATCGACCCTCCCCCTCCAGGGGAGGGTGGACGTCCAATCTGCTGTCGCACCTCGAGGGATCGTCAGATCTGTTCAGCGATGGCGTCTGGTCACGACACAGAGATCCAAATGGCAAAAGACACCACCGGCCGCATGCATGTGCAGGTCAAGACAGGGGGCAAGCGCAAGCTGTCCTCCAAGCTCTGGCTGGAGCGCCAGCTCAACGATCCCTATGTCGCGCAGGCCAAGCGCGACGGCTATCGCTCGCGCGCGGCCTACAAGCTGATCGAGATCGACGACAAATACCGCCTGCTCAAGCCGGGCATGACCGTGGTCGATCTCGGCGCAGCGCCCGGCGGCTGGAGCCAGATCGCGGGCAGGCGCGTCGGCGCCGAGGCCGGCAAGGGCCGGGTGGTCGCGATCGACCTCCTGGAGATGGGCGAGATCCCCGGCGTCACCTTCGCGCAGCTCGATTTCCACGCCCAGGATGCGCCGGAGAAGCTGACGGCGATGATCGGCGGCCGTGCCGATGTCGTGATGTCGGACATGGCGGCCAACACCACCGGCCATCGCAAGACCGACCAGCTGCGCATCGTCGGTCTCGTCGAGCTCGCCGCGCATTTCGCCAGCGAGGTGCTCAAGCCGGGCGGCAGCTTCCTCGCCAAGACGTTCCAGAGCGGTGCGGATGCCGACCTGATGACCCAGCTCAAGCGCGATTTCGCCACCGTCCGCCACGTCAAGCCGGCGTCGAGCCGCCAGGATTCGTCGGAGCGCTACGTGCTGGCGATGGGCTTTCGGGGCGAGGACGCCGAGGTGTTGTAACGGCGTCATTGCGACCGGTCCGCCCGGGGGGTACAGACCGGAAGCAAGACGCAAATACGATCTGAGTCTTGGCGCCCGTCGTCTTGGCGACCGTCCGGCGCCGGCGAGACGAAGTTTCGGAGGTTCTGATGCGTGTCCTGGCCTGGAGCGCTCTCGCGCTCACCCTGATGGTGGTTCCGGCTGACGCCCAGACCTACGATCCGCGCTATCCCGTGTGCATGAAGCTCTATGCCGGTCCGATCGACGGCGGCGAGTGGATCGATTGCAGTTTCACCTCGCTGCCGCAATGCCGCGCCACGGCCTCCGGCCGGCCGGCTATCTGCGATCTCAATCCGTTCTTCGCGCCGCCGCCGCCGCGCCGCGCGCATCGGCGGCATGGCTGAAACAATTCATGACGGTACGGCCGTTGCCGCGCCGCAATCGAACTGAAGATTCGAGACCTCGTATCAATCGGGCTTCCGAGATGCCGCATCGTTTCATCGTTTCGATCGTGATGCTCCTGCTGCTGGCGCCCGCAATCGCTTTCGCCGCACCCGGCCATAAGCGCAAGCCACCGCGCTGGCAGGGCTACGGCTTCCTGCCCGGCTACAAGCAGCCGCCCAACAACAGCCTGCCGCTCTATGCCGACAAGGAGGCCATGCGCAACGGGCCCCGCGGCAACCGGCGGAACTGGTACATCGACGGCACGCCGAAATATCTCCTCTATAACGGCGAGTGGCACTATTTCGGCCAGCCCGGCTTCTATCGCGGCCACTACAACGGCGGCAGTTTCGGCCCATGCTGGACCCGGACGCCGGTCGGCATGGTCTGGACCTGCGGATAGCGACCGCGGAAGCCACATTCCCGCCGCGGTGCTTGGCGTGGTCGCTGCAGGTGCACATGCGAGCCTGAAGACAGGCGTTCGGGACGGCCATTCCTGTCTGGACAGGGGCGGCTTTTCCCGCTGAAATGATATGCCTGAGAGGCAACAGAAGAAACGCGAGCCGCTCGTGCGGCCCATCCCGGAGGATTGCTTTGAATTCATTCTTGACGCGCCTGTTCGGCGCAGCAGTGGCGTTGACGTTCCTGACCGGCGCTCCGGCCTCAGCCCAGCAACTCGAGCTCAAGGTGATGGCGCCGGCCGCGCCCGGCGGCGGTTGGGACCAGACTGCGCGGGCGATGCAGCAGGCTTTCGTCGCCTCCGGTGTCGCGCGCAGCGTCCAAGTCACCAACGTCGCGGGAGCGGGCGGCACTGTCGGCATCGCGCAGTTCGTCAACGGCGCCAAGGGTGACGGCAACCAGCTGATGGTGAACGGCTTCGTCATGGTCGGCGCCCTCGCCATGAACAAGTCGCCGGTGACGCTCGACCAGGTCACGCCAATCGCGCGGCTCACCGAGGAGATCCAGGTCATCGTCGTGCCGGCCGCTTCGCCGATCAAGAACGCCCAGGATCTGGCGGCTGCGCTGAAGGCGGACATTGCCAAGGTCACCTTCGCGGGCGGCTCGGCCGGCGGCGTCGACCACGTGATGGCGGCGCTTTTCGCCGGCACCGTCGGCGCCGACGCCAAGAAGGTGAACTACATCCCGTTCTCCGGCGGCGGCGAGTCGCTGGCTGCGATCCTGGGTGGCAAGGTCACGGCCGGCATTTCAGGCCTTTCCGAATATGACGGGCAGATCAAGAGCGGCAAGCTGCGCGCGATCGGCGTCTCCTCGGCGAACCGCATTCCCGGCGTGGACATTCCGACCTTCAAGGAGCAGGGCATCGATCTTGTGCTCGCCAACTGGCGCTCGGTGATGGCCCCTCCGGGCATCACTGCGGAGCAGCGCAAGACGCTCAGTGACGCCGTCGAGAAGATGGTGAAGTCGGACGCCTGGCGCGACATCCTCAAGCAGAAGGGCTGGGATGACGCCTATCTCGCGGGCGACGCGTTTGCTGATTTCCTCAAGAAGGAGAACATCCGCGTTACCGACGTGCTGAAGTCGGTCGGCCTCGTCAAGTCATGACGCCGGATAGCGCCGCCGGGGATCCATTGCAGACGCCATCCTCCGGCGGCGTCGACAAGGCCGGCATCGTCATCGCGGCGCTGCTCGCAGCCGTGGCCTTGGTGCTGGTCTATGACGCCAACCAGATTCCGGCGACCACGATGTACGGCATGGGCCCGCAGGTGATGCCGGTCGTGATCGCGATCGGGCTCGGCATCCTCGCAGCTGCCAACCTGATCGACGCCTTGCGTGGCCACCTGCCGCCGCGCGAGAGCGCCGACCCGAAGGCCGTACTGTTGATCCTGGCGGGCCTTGCACTGCTGATTGGGATCATCGGCTTCGGCGGCGGCTTCATCCTGGCCACGACCGCGCTGTTCGTGACGACGTCCGCCGCGTTCGGGCGGCGCGCCTTCGTCACCGACATCGTCATCGGCGCCGTGCTGACGACCCTGATCTATCTCGCCTTCGATCGTCTTCTGACCCTGAGCCTTCCGGCCGGTCCCCTCGAAAGACTGCTTTAGAAATGGACACCTTTGCCGCGCTCGCGCATGGAATGGCGATCGCCGTCCAGCCCATGAACCTGCTCTATGCGCTGATCGGCGTGTTCCTCGGCACCGCCGTCGGTGTGCTGCCGGGCATCGGACCCGCGCTGACGGTCGCGCTGCTGCTGCCGGTCACCTACAAGCTCGATCCCGGCGGCTCGCTGATCATGTTCGCTGGCATCTATTACGGTGGCATGTATGGCGGTTCGACCACCGCAATCCTGATCAACACCCCCGGCGAGAGCGCCTCGATGGCGACCGCGCTCGAAGGCAACAAGATGGCCAAGGCCGGTCGCGGCGGCCCGGCGCTGGCGACCGCGGCGATCGGCTCCTTCGTCGCCGGCACCATTGCCACCATCGGCCTCGCATTCCTGTCGCCGTATCTCGTCGACATCGCCGTGCGCTTCGGGCCGGAGGATTACTTCGCGCTGATGTGCGTCGCCTTCGTCACGGTGTCCGCGACCTTTGGCGATTCACCGATCCGCGGCCTGACCAGCCTGTTCATCGGGCTGACGCTCGGCCTCATCGGCATCGACAAGCTCACCGGCCAGGCGCGGCTCGCCTTCGGCGTGCCCGAGCTGCTCGACGGTGTCGAGGTGACGACCTTGGCGGTCGGCCTGTTCGCGGTCGGCGAGGCGCTCTACGTCGCCTCGCGCCGGCATCACACCGAAGAGAAGATCGAGGCCATCAAGGGCTCGCTGTGGATGACGCGCGAGGATTGGAAGCGGTCGTGGAAGCCGTGGCTCCGCGGCACGCTGCTCGGCTTTCCGATCGGCGCGCTGCCGGCGGGTGGCGCCGAGATTCCGACCTTCCTGTCCTATTCGACCGAGCGGCGGCTGACCAAATATCCGGAGCAGTTCGGCAAGGGCGCGATCGAGGGCGTCGCCGGGCCCGAAGCCGCCAACAACGCCTCTGCCGCGGGCACCTTGGTGCCGTTGCTGACGCTTGGCCTGCCGACGTCAGCCACGGCCGCGATGATGCTCGCCGGCTTCCAGCAATACGGCCTCAACCCAGGCCCGCTGCTGTTTGCCGAGCGTCCAGATCTGGTCTGGGGCCTGATCGCGAGCCTGTTCATCGCCAACACCATGCTGCTCGTGCTCAACCTGCCGCTGGTCGGTCTGTGGGTGAAGCTGCTCGCGATTCCGACACCCTGGCTCTATGCCGGCATCCTCGTGTTCGCGACCATGGGCACGATCGCCGCGAAACCGTCGGTGGTCGAATTGTCGATGCTGGCCGGCTTCGGCGTGCTCGGCTTCCTGATGCGCCGCTTCGATTTCCCGATCGCGCCGGTCGTGGTCGGGCTGATCCTCGGGCCGATCGCCGAGAGCCAGCTGCGGCGCGCGCTCGCCATCAGCCTCGGCGATCCCATGACGCTGCTGCAATCGCCGATCTCGGCGACGCTGCTGGTCCTGGCGCTGGTTGCGCTGATTGCGCCGTTCGCCATGAAGGGGATGGGCCGGTTCAAGGCGAATGAGGATTGACAGTGCATCGCGCGGATGAGCCGTCTGCCGCGACGTGGTGAGGCAGAGGGATTGTCCGATGGGTTGGCGCGCAGCCGTTGCCGTTGGTTTGGCCCTGTTGGCGTGCGGCCATCCGGCAGCCGCGGGCCCGGTCGAGGAAAGGCCGTTCTGCGATGGTCTGCGGCGGGGCGTCGCCGCGCAGCTGCGTGTGGCGGATGCGGTCTTTCTGCGCAGCTACGAGCCCGACCCTGACGAACGCCGCCTGCCGGCGCCGCTGGCGACCACCGCCTTCGTCTATGACAACGCGCTCGTCGCGATCGCGCTGGTCGCCTGCGGTCGGGTGACCGAGGCAACAGGAATCGGAGAGGCCTTGGTTCTCGCCGCATCGCGCGATCGCAGCTTCACCGACGGGCGCATCCGCAATGCCTACCGCGCCGGACCGATCTATGATCAGGCGCCGCTGCTGCCGGGCTGGTGGGACGATCGTGCCGGGCTGTGGGCCGAGGACGCGGCGCAGGATGGCAGCTCGACCGGCAATGTCGCCTGGGCGGCGCTCGCCTTGCTGACGCTGCACCAGGCGACCGGTCAGCAGACGTTTCTGTCCGCGGCGCGGCGTGCGGTGGACTGGGTGATGACGACGTCCTGCGGACCGGATGGGTTCTGCGGTGGTGTCCACGGCTATGATCCGCAGCAGGTCCGGCTGACCTGGTCGTCCACCGAGCACAATGTAGACGTCTACGCGGTGTCACGCTGGCTGTTTCGCTTGACCGGCGAGGCGCGCTACGACGAGGCCGCCACGCGGGCGCGACGGCTGCTCGATCGCGCCTTTCGCGGTGATCATTTCAGCCTCGGCACCAAGCCCGATGGCAGCCCCGCGGATGACGGCCTGCTGGCGCTCGATGTCCAGCTCTGGCCATGGATGGCGGTGCCCGATGCGCCGCGGGCGTGGCGGGATGCGCTCGGCTTCGCGCAGGCGCGTCTCGCCGTCGATGGCGGCTTCGACTTCAACGGCGATCGCGACGGCGTCTGGGTCGAGGGCACGGCGCAGGCGGCGATGGCCTATCGGCTCGTCGGTGACCGCGCGATGCATGAGCGCCTGATGAAGGGGATGCGCGCCGATCAGGTCGGATCCGGACTGCTCAACGCCACGCGCAGCCGGCGTGTGACCACGGGCCTGTCGATCGATCCGACCGGCACCACACCCGACTTCTTCTACTATCGGCGTCCTCATCTCGGCGCGACCGCCTGGGCCGCGCTGGCGGAAACAGGATGGAATCCGTTTATCGGCGCTGTGGTCCCCTGACGTCCACGCTCTCGTCCGAGGATTGCGTGCGATCGGCTGCGGAGGCGCTCCAATCAATCGCAGCGGATCCGGAATGCGAGCTGTGCGCCGAGCGCGCTCTTGCGAACGAAGCCATTTGTCCGCTGCGGCAGAACCGGTGTGGCCGCAGTACGCCGGAACCAAGCTTCTCGAAGAGTTGAAAAAAATTGGCGGACGTCGTCACGCGGAGCGCGTAACTTAACGGGAATGCGCTGCGCGGTGGCTCGAGGGTCGTCATGATCAATCTCAATCGACGCAACGTCTTGGTTGGAATGGGAGCGGCGCTGTTGACGGGAAACCCGTCACACGCCGAAGTCTCTGCGTCGGATATTGCGCGGCGCCTCGCCGAGGCCGAGCAGGCGGGCCGCGTGTTTGGTCTCCATGCGCTTCTGGCGAGCCAAGGTGGCCGGCTCGTGTTCGAGCATTATGGCAAGGGTGATGATTGGGCGCGTGGCCGGCCGCTCGGTACGGTCGCGTTCGCGCCGGACGTGCTGCACGACCTGCGCTCGGTGTCGAAGAGTGTGGTCGGGCTGGCCTACGGGATTGCGCTGGCCGAGGGTCGGGTGCCTCCGCCCGAGGCCAGTCTCTATGCGCAGTTTCCCGAATATTCCGATCTCGCCGGTCAGCCCGGGCGTGACCGGCTGACAATCCACAATGTCCTCAGCATGACGCTCGGATTGCAATGGGATGAAAGCTCCGTTCCCTATGGCAATCCGGCCAACAGCGAGGATGCGATGGATGCTGCGCCCGACCGCTTCCGTTTCATTCTGGACCGGCCGATCGTCGCCGAGCCGGGAGCAAGGTGGATCTATTGCGGCGGCGCCACCGCGCTGCTCGGACAGTTGATCGCCAAAGGCACTGGCGATGATCTGCCTACATATTGTCAGCGTGCCCTGTTTGGTCCGCTGCAGTTTGGCGGGTTCGAGTGGCATCGCGACAGGCGCGGCGATCCCATTGCCGCCTCTGGTCTCAGATTGTTGCCGCCCGATCTCGTCAAGATCGGGCGGCTCATGCAGGCCGGTGGCCGCTGGGACGGACGTCAGATCGTGCCGGCGGAATGGGTCAAGCGCATCGCGACGCCTGTCGTGACGATCGACCGTGACCAGTCCTATGGCTATCAATGGTATATGGGCGACATCGCGGCGGGCGCGTCATCGGATCACTGGTTCGGCGGCAATGGCTGGGGAGGGCAGCGCCTCTACGTATTCCCCAGCCACGACCTCACCGTCGTGATCCACTGTGGCAATTACGGAAAACCAGGGCGCGAGCAGCAGCGCGTCGTCGCGGCAATCATGGCTGAGGTTGTGCTGCCGAGCTTCGTGTCCCGGACCTGACGTCTGCTTCCGGGCGGAGAGGCCGCCGCACGTCGACGTCGAGACTGGCGATGTCGCGCTGGAGACTCGCCGCGACAATGGCGCGAGGACAGGTTGGCCAGCCAACTACCCGAGCCGCTGATCCCGCGCATCCTGCGTGGTCTCGCTCGCGGTCTTGGTCGCCGCCTTTTCCTTGCCCTTCTCGGCGCCCTTGCGGCTTGCGATCGCCGCAACCTTGCGGCCCGAGATCTCGCTGCCGGCATCGTCAGGCATCTGCCAGAAGAAGAACGACGACAGCGCCGAGGTGATGGCGACGACGATGAAGGCCGGCGCGAACGAGGACGCGGTGATCTGGCTCGCCTGCTGCATCCACATCGTGGTCTCCACCGAGAAGGCGCCGACGGCGACGCCGGCCGAGATCGCGAGCTGCTGGTTGACGCTGGTCAAGGTCGTGGCGCGGCTCATCTGCGCGGTCTCGACCTCGGCGTAGGCGACGGTGTTGATGGCCGTGAACTGCAGCGAGCGGAAGAAGCCGCCGACGACGAGGATGATCAGGATCAGCAACAGCGGCGTTGCCGGCGTGAACAGCGCGCAGGCGGCGAGGAAGACCGAGCTGACGACGGCGTTGACGGTCATGAGGCGACGGAAGCCGAAGGCACGGATGATGCGCGCCGCCAGCGCCTTCATGCCCATCGCGCCGGCCGAGGAGCCAAAGGTGACGAGGCCCGACTGGAACGGCGACAGGCCGAAGCCGATCTGCATCAGGAGCGGCAGCAGGAACGGCAGCGCACCGATGCCGAGCCGGAACATGAAGCCACCGACGATCGAGGCACGCAAGGTCGGCAGCCGCAGCAGCGAGAAATCCAGCACCGGCGAATTGGTGCGGCGGGAGTGGCGGACGTAGAGCGTCATCGCGATGGCGCCGATCGCGACCAGGCTCGCCACCACAGACCACGGCAGCAGGTTGAGACCCGCGACCGACAGGCCGAAGGCGAGACCGGCCAGCCCAATCCCGGCGAGCACCATGCCGTAGAGGTCGAACGGCTCGGGATTCTCGCTCTTGATCGGATCGATGAAGCGCAACGCCATGACAATGCCGACGATGCCGATCGGGATGTTGATCAGGAAGATCCAGTGCCAGGAGAAATAGGTCGTGATGAAGCCGCCGACCGGCGGGCCGATCACCGGGCCGATCAGGGCGGGGATCGTGACCCAGGCCATCGCGCCGACCAGCGCGCTCTTGTCGACCGAGCGTAACAGCACGAGACGGCCGACCGGCGTCATCATCGCCCCGCCCATGCCCTGCAGAATACGGGCGAACACGAAGTTCTCGACCGAATTGGCCAGCGCGCAGCCGATCGAGCCGATCATGAACACGAAGACCGCGCTCGAGAACACCCGCCGCGCGCCGAACCGGTCGGCGGTCCAGCCGCTCGCCGGGATGAACACCGCCAGCGACAGCAGGTAGGAGGTAATGGCGAGCTTCAGGGTCAGCGGGCTGGTGCCGATGTCGCGGGCAATCGCCGGCAGCGAGGTGGCGATCACCGTCGAGTCCATGTTCTCCATGAACAGGGCGGTGGCGACCATCAGCGGAATGACGCGTTGCTTGTTCATGCGGGTGTCGGTGGGGGAGGGGCAGGACAGGCGGGCGCTGCGGCTTTATCACCCTGTGCTTGCGCAAGCCATTGCACCGGCCGCATGGCCGCCCAAATCCTGCGCGACGCTGCGGCGTTCCGTTTGGAGACGCGCCGGATGATCTACCTGCTTGCCGCATTGGTGCCGCCGCTCGGGCTGCTGTTCAACGGTCAGCCGTTTGCGGCCATCTTCAACCTGCTGCTGTCGGTCGTCTGCATCATCCTTGGCCTGGTCTTCCACTTTCTCCTGCTGGTGCCGTCAGCGCACGCCCTGATCGCGGTACACCTGCGGGAGGCCCGCCGGCACCGCGAGGAGGTCGACGTGATCAGGCACTACCGACCGGCGCCGGGCGCTTGACGCTGAGGACGCGCAGGCCGCGCAGCGCGGAATTTCCGCTCCGGAATCGCCCCCTTTGCGATCTTTTGTTGCGCCTGCCGCGCGATTGACGCTGTTCGGCGGCCGTCCTTCGCCATCGCGAGATGACGGCGCGAGGGCCCTTTGATTCGTCACAGGCCCATGCTATCGACCCGCGTCAACCCCCTCCGATGGGCTCCGATTCGACGGCGAGGCATGGTCTCGACGGCGGCGCCGCTCATCCGTATCAGCATCGCGGCCGTTTACGTCCGCAGACAAGGAGTTGACGATGGCGACCGTGCAGAGTCTTCGCGAAGCCTTCACCTTCGACGACGTGCTCTTGAAGCCGGGCCTGTCGGATGTCTTGCCGTCCGAGGTCGACATCCGCTCCCGCGTGACCCGTGAGATCCCGCTCAACATTCCGATCATGGCCTCCGCCATGGATACCGTCACCGAGGCGCGCATGGCGATCGCGATGGCGCAGGCCGGCGGTGTCGGCGTCATCCACCGCAATTTCGATCCCGAGGGCCAGGCCGCCCAGGTGCGCCAGGTCAAGAAGTTCGAATCCGGCATGGTGGTGAACCCGCTGACCATCTCGCCGGAGGCGACGCTCGCGGATGCGCTGGCGCTGATGAAGGATTACGGCTTCTCCGGCATTCCGGTGGTGACCGGCAGCGGCAAGGGCATCCCCGGCAAGCTGGTCGGCATCCTCACCAACCGCGACGTGCGCTTCGCCACCGATCCGCGCCAGAAGATCTCCGAGCTGATGACGCATGAGAACCTCGTCACGGTGCGCGAGGGCGTCGGCCAGGACGAGGCCAAGAAGATCCTGCACCATCATCGCATCGAGAAGCTGCTGGTCGTCGACGAGCACTATCGCTGCGTCGGCCTGATCACCGTCAAGGACATGGAGAAGGCGGTCGCGCATCCGCTCGCCTGCAAGGACGGCCAGGGCCGTCTGCGCGTGGCGGCTGCGACCACCGTCGGCGAGGGCGGTTTCGAGCGCACCGAGAAGCTGATCGAGGCCGGCGTCGATCTCATCGTGGTCGATACCGCGCATGGCCATTCCTCGCGCGTGCTCGAGGCGGTCAACCGCATCAAGCGGATCTCGAACGCGGTGCAGGTCATTGCCGGCAACATCGCCACCCGCGACGGCGCCCAGGCGCTGATCGATGCCGGCGCTGACGCGGTCAAGGTCGGCATCGGCCCGGGCTCGATCTGCACCACGCGCATCGTCGCCGGCGTCGGTGTGCCGCAGCTCACCGCGATCATGGATGCGGTCGAGGCGGCCAAGAAGGCCGACGTGCCCGTCATCGCCGACGGCGGCATCAAGTTCTCCGGCGACCTCGCCAAGGCGCTCGCCGCCGGCGCCGATGTCGCCATGGTCGGCTCGCTGCTCGCCGGCACCGACGAGACCCCCGGCGAAGTGTTCCTGTGGCAGGGCCGCTCCTACAAGGCCTATCGCGGCATGGGCTCGGTCGGCGCGATGGCGCGCGGCTCGGCCGACCGCTACTTCCAGCAGGACATCAAGGACACGCTCAAGCTGGTGCCGGAGGGCATCGAGGGCCAGGTGCCGTACAAGGGCCCGGTCGGCAACGTCATGCACCAGCTCGCCGGGGGCCTGCGCGCCGCGATGGGCTATGTCGGCGCCAAGGATCTCGCCGAATTCCATGGCAAGGCCGAGTTCGTCCGCATCACCGGCGCGGGCCTGCGCGAAAGCCACGTCCACGACGTCACCATCACGCGCGAAAGCCCGAACTATCCGGGCGGGGCGTAAGCGCTGCGAGCGGCGGCTTGCCCCGTCATTCCGGGGCAGCCCGCCGTGGCGGGCTGAACCCGGAATCTCGATATTGTCTTGCTCACTCACCTCTGGATTCCGGGTTCGCGCTGACGCGCGCCCCGGAATGACGGAGGAGACATCATTGCCTCGTCTCGAATGACAACAACAACAGGAGGAAACATCCCGTGTCCCAAGGCTCATCCCAAGGCCCATCCCAAGGCTCATCCCAAGGCTCATCCCAAGCCAAGCGCATCGTTCTCGCCGCACGCCCCGTCGGCGAGCCCAAGCCTTCTGACTTCCGCCTCGAGGACTATGCCGTGCCGACGCCTGGCGCCGGCGAGGTGCTGTTGCGCACGATCTGGCTGTCGCTCGATCCCTATATGCGCGGGCGCATGAGCGACGGGCCGTCCTACGCCCAGCCGGTGCCGGTCGGCGGCGTCATGGAAGCGGGCACCGTGTGCGAGGTGATAGCCTCCAACAATCCGGGCTTCGCGGCCGGCGACATCGTGCTGGCACGCGCCGGCTGGCAGACCCACGCCATCTCCGACGGCCGTGGCCTTTCCAAGGTCGACCCGAAGCTGGCGCCGATCTCGACCGCGGTCGGCGTGCTCGGCATGCCCGGCATGACCGCGTACACCGGCCTGCTCGACATCGGCCAGCCCAAGCAAGGCGAGACCGTGGTGGTCGCCGCGGCCTCCGGCGCGGTCGGCTCGGCGGTCGGCCAGATCGCCAGGATCAAGGGCGCCCGCGCCATCGGCATCGCCGGCGGAAAGGATAAATGCGACTACGTCAGATCCGAGTTCGGCTTCGACGACTGCCTCGACCACCGCGATCCCGATCTCGCCGCCAAGCTCAAAGAGGCGTGCCCGAAGGGCATCGACGTCTATTTCGAGAATGTCGGTGGCGCCGTGTTCGAGGCGGTGTTCCCGCTGTTCAACGCCTTCGCCCGCATGCCGGTGTGCGGCCTGATCGCCCATTACAACGACACCCAGTCGGTGGCGCCGAAATGGGCCGGCAGCCTGATGCGCAACGTCCTGACCAAGCGGCTCACCATCCGCGGCTTCATCGTCTCCGACTTCGCCAGCCGCCATGGCGACTTCCTCAAGGACATGTCGGCCTGGGTGCGCGACGGCAAGGTCAAGTACAAGGAGTACGTCACCGAGGGCCTGGAGAACGCGCCTGGCGCGTTCATGGGCCTGTTGAAGGGCGCCAATTTCGGCAAGCAGCTGGTGCGGGTCGGGCCGGACAAGGCGTGAGGCCACAGCTGATGTGAAAGTTCAAGCGAAGGTGAAAAACGCGGGAACCGCGAGGGGTTATCAGGAGTCCTGAGGGAACCGGTTCAATCATCAGGCCCGGCTTGCCGGGCCTGACCACCTTCCCAGGGGGATTTTCGATGTCGCTCACCACCGTTCTGCTGCCCGTCTTCGTGCAGGTCGCGCTCACCTTCGCGCTGTTGTTGTGGAACAGGGGCCGTGCCACGCCGGCTGACGCAGCCGACGAGTTCGGCCTGCCGACGTTGTTCTACGCCCTGATCGCGCTGGCGCTGCCGCTGCGCCATGCCGATCTGGTCATCGTGCTGTTGTCCTGGGTGTTCGTGGTGACCCGTTTTGCCCATGCCGGTCTGGTCAGCGGCGCCAAGGACAGCCGCCAGCGCGGGCTGGCCTGGCTGGCCGGCGTGCTGGTGTTGCTGGCGATGTGGCTGTATTTCGCCCTCAAGATGCTGCTTCTGCTCTAGCTCTGGAAAGTCCTGAATGACCCCCGCCGCCCGGCTGTCCGCCGCCATCGACATCATCGAGACCATCGAGGCCCAGAGGGTGCCGGCGGCCAAGGCCCTCAAGGACTGGGGCACCAGCCATCGCTTCGCCGGCTCCGGCGACCGCGCCGCCATCGCAGGTCTCGTCTGGGACGTGCTGCGCCGCCGCGCCTCCAGCGCCTATGTGATGGAGGACGACACCGCGCGTGCGCGCGTGCTCGGCATGCTCAAGCTCGAGCGCGGGCTGGATGTCGCGACCATCGCCGCGATGTGCGACGGCAGCCGCTTCGCGCCGCCGCCGCTGACCGCGCAGGAGG
>JBARNF010000920.1:0-4443 GCA_049802835.1 Bradyrhizobium sp. | reverse complement strand
CGCAGGCGCTATGTCGATGCGATCTCCGAGACCGTCGAGCGCGCCTCGAAGCTGACGGCGCAGCTGCTGGCGTTCGCGCGGCGGCAACCGTTGACGCCGCAGGTGTTCAATGTCTGCGAGCAGGTCGAGAGCGTCGTGCAGCTGATCCGTCCCCTGGTCGGCGGCCGCATCCAGATCGAGCTCGCAGTCACGGAAGCCAAGCTGTTCACGCTCGCCGACGTCGCGCAGTTCCAGACCGCGCTGATCAACCTTGCCGTGAATGCGCGCGACGCTATGAATGGCGAAGGACGGCTGATGATCAGCGTGCGCAGCACCGAGACGATCCCGGCGCTGCGCGGCCAGAGCGCGCGCCCCGGCGCCTTCATCGCGATCTCGGTTGCCGATACCGGAGCGGGTATCGCGCCTCAGCATCTCAACGCCATCTTCGAGCCCTTCTTCACCACCAAGGAAGTGGGCAAAGGCACCGGTCTTGGCCTCAGCCAGGCGTTCGGCTTCGCCAAGCAGTCCGAGGGCGACATTGCCGTCGATAGCAGGCTCGGACATGGCGCGACCTTCACGATCTACCTGCCGCAGGCCCCGGCGCAGGACTCCACCGTGGACGTACGTTCCGCGCGTCTCGAGCCTGCCACCATCGGCCGCGGCTACCGCGTGCTCGTGGTCGAGGACAATGACGAGGTCGGACAGTTCTCGACGGAGCTGCTCGAGGACCTCGGCTATGTCGTGCGCCGGGTCGCCAACGCCGCTGATGCGCTGGCAATCCTGGCGAACGACGAGTTCGCGGTCGACCTCGTATTCTCCGATGTCATCATGCCCGGTATCAACGGCCTGGAGCTCGCCGGCATCATCCGCGAGCGCTATCCCGGCCTGCCGGTGGTGCTCACCTCCGGCTACAGCCACGTGCTGGCCGAGAATGCCCACCACGGCTTCGAGCTGATCAAGAAGCCCTATTCGGTCGAGTCGCTGTCGCGCATCCTGCGCAAGGCGATGGCGGAAAAGTCGCTGCTGACGTAGGCGCCGCGGCCGGCAACAGGCAAAGCCCCCTTCTCTCCCGCCGTGCCGACCAACATCATCTGACCTGATCTCCGTCATCGATCGAGCGCTTGCGACGTGCCGGAACCAGATGCTGTTGTGAGCAGTTGCGTAGCGTCGGCTCGCATCGGGACAGCATGGTTGATTCCAGACACAGCGCAGACGCGACGCGCGCCGGCCATGCGCTCGACGCCGCCAACTTCTTCCTGGCCGACGTGCGCGACGGCCTCGGCCCCTACCTCGCGATCTATCTGCTCACCGAACAGAAATGGGAGGAGGCCTCGATCGGCGTGGTGATGTCGCTGGCGACGATGGCAGGCATCGTCGCGCAGACCCCGGCCGGCGCTCTGGTCGATGCGACCAGGGCGAAGCGGCTGATCATGATCGTCGCCGCGATCATCGTGACGTCAGCGTCGCTGCTGCTGCCGCTGATGACGAGCTTCTGGCCGGTCGCGATCTCGCAGAGCATCGCCAATGCGGCCGGCGTCATCTTCGCGCCGGCGATCGCGGCGGTGTCGCTCGGGATCGTCGGAGCGAGAGCGTTCACGGCGCGGGTCGGCCGCAACGAAACTTTCAGCCATGCCGGCAACGCCATCGGCGCCGTGATCGCCGGCGCCGCCGCCTATGCGCTCGGCCCGTCGGCTGTGTTCTACCTGATGGCGGTGATGTCGGCGGGTAGCCTCGTCGGCGTGCTCGCCATCCCGGAGCGCGCCATCGATCATGATGTCGCGCGTGGCCTGTCGCATCAGGCGGACGGCGGTGCGCCGGAGCGAGGCGAGAAGCCGTCCGGCCTCGGCATTCTCCTCACCTGCCGTCCGCTCATGATCTTCGCGATCTGCGTCGCGCTGTTCCATCTGGCCAATGCGGCGATGCTGCCGCTGGTCGGCCAGAAGCTCGCGCTGCAGGACAAGAATCTCGGCACCAGCCTGATGTCGGCCTGCATCGCCGCAGCCCAGCTCGTGATGGTGCCGATGGCGCTGCTGGTCGGTGCCCGCGCCGACCGCTGGGGCCACAAGCGCTTCTTCCTGGCGGCGCTTTTGATCCTGCCGCTGCGCGCCGTGCTCTACACGCTGTCCGACGACAAGGCCTGGCTGGTCGGCGTGCAACTGCTCGACGGCGTCGGCGCCGGCATCTTCGGCGCCATCATGCCGGTGATCGTGGCTGACCTCATGCGCAACACTGGCCGCTTCAATGTCGCGCAGGGCGCCGTCATCACCGCACAGAGCATCGGTGCTGCGCTCTCGACCGCGTTGGCCGGCTTCATCGTGGTCCATGGCGGCTACAGCGCCGCGTTCCTCGCACTCGGCGCGACCGCGGCGCTCGCGGTCATCGTGTGCTGGTTGCTGCTGCCCGAGACCAGCGGTGCGACCGGTGGACGGCATGCGCCGGATCCGCTGGCCGCGCCCTCACCCGCTATACCAGCCGAATGATTTCCTCTATCGATCCCTGACCATGTCCCCGCACGATACCTGGCTCGCCTTCGCCATCATCATCCCCGCCACCGCCGGCGTCATCATCCGCCCCTTCCGACTGCCCGAAGCCGTATGGGCGGTGGCCGGCGCGATCCTGCTGGTCGCGCTCGGCCTGCTGCCTGTCGCCGATGCCCTCACCGGCATCCGCAAGGGCGTCGACGTCTACCTGTTCCTGATCGGCATGATGCTGATCGCCGAGCTCGCGCGCCGCGAAGGCCTGTTCGACTACCTCGCGGCCTATGCGGTCGAGCATGCGCGCGGCTCACCGCAGATGCTGTTCCTTTTGGTCTACGCGGTCGGCACGCTGGTGACCGTGCTGCTCTCCAACGACGCGACCGCGATCGTGCTGACACCGGCCGTCTATGCCGCGACCCGCGCGGCCGGCGCTTCGCCGCTGCCCTATCTCTACGTCTGCGCCTTCATCGCCAATGCCGCGAGCTTCGTGCTGCCGATCTCGAACCCGGCCAACCTCGTCGTGTTCGGCGGACGCATGCCGCATCTGACGGAATGGCTGCGCCAGTTCACTTTGCCCTCGATCGCCGCGATCGTCCTCACCTTTGTGGCGCTGTGGCTGACCCAGCGCCGCGCGCTGCGGAGTGAGACGCTGCGCACCGATGTCGACAAGCCGCATCTGAGCCGCGAGGGCCGGCTCGCCGCCATCGGAATCATGGCGATTGCCGCCGTGCTGCTGACCGCCTCGGCGCTCGACGTGCAACTCGGCTTGCCGACCTTCGTCTGCGGCGTGGTCACGGCGACGACGATCCTGCTCGTCAGCCGGCAGTCTCCGTGGCCAACCGTCAAAGGTGTGTCCTGGGGCGTGCTGCCGCTGGTCGGCGGCCTGTTCGTGATGGTCGAGGCCTTGAATCGCGCCGGCGCGATCGGCCAGCTCAGCGCCTGGCTGCATCAGGGCGTGGCAGCCTCCCCGGCGGGCACCGCCTGGGCGGCCGGCCTGATCACGGCGGTGGCCGACAACATCGCCAACAATCTGCCGGTGGGACTGGTCGCAGGCTCCGTCGCGGCTAGCGATCACCTGCCGCACGAGGTCGTCAGCGCCATCCTGATCGGGGTCGATCTCGGTCCGAACATTTCGGTCACGGGCTCGCTCGCCACGATTCTCTGGCTGACCGCATTGCGGCGCGAAAAGATCGAGGTGACGGCCTGGCAGTTCCTGAAGGTGGGACTCGTGGCGACGCCGCCAGCGCTCATTGCAGCGCTGGCGGCGTCGTTGTGGTAACGATCGGTCAGCCGATCAGATCAGGCCGCGGCTTCGTAGTTGACCGCGGTCTCAGCGATCTTGGTCAGCGTCTCGTCGGTCTTCCGCTCTTCGTTCAGCGTCTGGTCGAGCAGCTTGGCGGCCTTCGGGAGGTTGAGCTTGAGCGCCCAGGCCTTCAGAGTGCCATAGCGTGACATCTCGTAGTGCTCCACCGCTTGGGCTGCGGCCAACAGACCGGCGTCGAGCGCCTGCGTGCCCTTGTACTCGTCCATGATCTCCTTGCCCTCGTCGATGATGCCCTCGATCGCATCGCACTTCTTGCCGCGGGCGGGCTTGCCGAGCATCTCGAAGATCTGCTCGAGGCGCTCGATCTGGCCTTCGGTCTCGTCCTGGTGCTTGAGGAAGGCGGCCTGCAGCTTGTCGGACTGCGCGGCCTTGGCCATCTTCGGCAGGGTCTTCAGGATCTGCTTCTCGGCGTAGTAGATGTCCTTGAGCGTATCAAGGAAGAGCTCGTTGAGGTCTTTGTCTGCAGGCATGGTGTGCTCCCTGGTTGTTGCGCGCCGACAACCGGGGAGCGAGGTCCTTGTTCCTGCGGCGGGCTGCTGCATCGGCAAAATTCGTTCCGCCGCGCAGCATTCGCACACGTCCCGCTTGTAACAAAACTGTCACCCGGCAAAACTAAACCTCTCCCTGCGGCGACACGCCGCGATTCCGTTTATGGCTTTCAGG
>JBARNF010000919.1:0-4921 GCA_049802835.1 Bradyrhizobium sp. | reverse complement strand
ATCACACCGCCCTATGGGCTCGTTCTGCTGATGGCGTCCAAATTCGTCGGCGTCAGTTTCGGCAAGGCACTCCGCGCGGCGCTGCCGATCTATGTCGTGTTCCTGGTCACCATCACCTTCACGATCTTCTTCCCGAGCGTCGTGCTCTGGCTGCCCAAGCACGTCATTCCGGAGTCGGTCGGATGCTTCAAGTCGCCGGCCGGGACCGGCTACATCTGCCCGAATTGAGCCACATGCAGTTTGGCTATTTCTCCTTGCTGGTGAACTTCCGGACCGCGGTCCGGAAGGGCTCGCTGTGCATGCAGTTGATGATCGCGTCGCGCTCGGCCGCGAGCTGGTCCTCGACGGAGCTGGTCGGCGCGCGATGGATCAGCGCCTTGGTTGCCGCGATTCCGGACGGCATGTTCTGCGCCAATCGCTGGGCCAGCGCCTGGGTGGCTGCGGCGAGCTCGGAGGCGGGGACGACCTTGGCCACTAGGCCCCATTCGTAGGCCTGGGCGGCCGTAAAGCTGTCCTCGGCCAGGAAGATCTGCAGCGCGCGCCTGACGCCCACGGTCGCAACCACGCCGACCGTGCCGCCGCCGTCCGGCGAGACGCCGAGCTTGGCATAAGCGGGTGTGAAGCGCGCCTCCTCGGCGGCGATGCACAGGTCGGCGGCGAAGGCGAGCGACATGCCGGCGCCGGCGGCGGAGCCGTGCACGCTGGCCAGCACGATCTTGGGCATGCGCCGCAGGGTCGCGATGAAGGCGTGATAGTGATGCAGCAGCTCGCTTACGACGGGGGTGATGGTATCGGCTTCGGCGGCCGCGCCGATCGTCTGCAGGTCGCCGCCGGCGCAGAACGCACGGCCTTCGCCCTTCAGCACCAGCACCCGGATATCTGCGTCAGCCTCGACCTGCGCGGCGAGCTGCTCGAGGCGCTTGGCGATGGCGAGGTTGATGGCGTTGAACGCCGCCGGGCGGTCGAGCGTAATGGTCGCGATCGGACCGTCGATGCTCAGGCGGGCAGGTTCCGCTGCTGCGTCCGACATGCATTCCTCCCTGGTGTCGTTGTTGCCGCATTTAAACCGCACAGCGGGACCGGTGACAATGCCGGGGAAGTCTGCGACAACCCGGTTCCGCGGGCAGGGACGACAAATGCGAGCCGCCCGCGGCCGCGTCGCGTGAGCGCAGATGGACAGAATGGGGTAGGAAGCAGTGACAAAGGGATCGGTTGTGATCGTGGGTGCGGGGCATGCGGGCTTCCAGCTTGCGACCTCGCTGCGTCAGGCAGGCTTTGCCGATCCCATTCATCTGATCAACGACGAGCCGCATCTGCCCTACCAGCGTCCGCCTTTGTCGAAGGCGTATCTGAAGGGCACCGGAGGTCCCGAGACCCTGATGTTCCGGCCGCAGAAATTCTACGCCGACCAGACCGTTGATCTCGTCTATGACCGCGTGGTCTCGGTTCAGCGCGATGCCCGCAAGGTGCTGCTCGCCTCCGGCAGGACGCTCGACTACGGCCACCTCGTGTTCGCGACCGGTGCGCGCAATCGCCTGCTCGACATTCCCAATGCCAACCTGCCGGCCGTACGCTACCTGCGCATCCTCGACGACAGCGAAGCGCTCAGGACCTTGCTCGGCGATGCCAAGCGCGTCGTCGTGATCGGCGCCGGTTTCATCGGCCTCGAATTCGCGGCCACCGCGCGCATCAAGGGGCTCGAGGTCGATGTGCTCGAGCTCGGTGCGCGCGTGATGGCGCGGGCCGTGACCGCCGAAATCTCCGACTACTTCCAGACGCAGCACGCCGATGCCGGCGTGCGTATTCATCTCGGCGTGCAGGCCACCAGCATCGAGGCCGACGGCACCAAGGTCACCGGCGTCAGCCTCAGCGACGGCCGGCACATCCCGGCTGATCTGATCGTGGTCGGCGTCGGCGTGCTGCCGAATGTCGAGCTTGCGGCGGAAGCCGGATTGCAGGTGGCCTCGGGCATCGTGGTCGACGAATATCTGCTGACCAGCGATCCGCACGTCTCGGCGATCGGGGATTGCGCGCTGTTTGCCAGCCAGCGATTCGGCGGCACCTTGCGGCTGGAGTCGGTGCAGAACGCCACCGATCATGCCCGCTGCGTCGCGGCGCGGCTCACGGGCGACGCCAAGCCATATGACGGGCAGCCGTGGTTCTGGAGCGACCAGGGCAATGACAAGCTGCAGATCGCGGGCCTCACGACCGGTTATGACCAGGTCGTGCTGCGCGGCGATCCCGCGCAGAAGGCGTTCTCGGCGTTCTGCTACAAGGAGGGCCGGCTGGTCGGGATCGAGTCCGTCAACCGCGCCGGCGACCACATGTTCGGCCGCAAGCTGCTGGCGGCGGGCGGCACGATCGGTGCCGACAAGGCCGCGGATTTGACCTTCGATCTGAAGAGCGCTCTCGCCTAGAGCCACGCGCGGACCTCCTCCGCTGATGGCATCGACGGACCGGCGCCCATTCGCTGCACGGAGATCGAGGCGGCAACGTTGGCGTAGCCGATCGCATCGGCAAGCGGCGCGCCCTGCGACAGCCGCGCGGCCAGCGCGCCGACGAAGCAGTCGCCGGCGCCGGTGGTATCCACGGCCTTCACGGCGCGGCCTGCGATCAGCTTGGTATCTGCATTGGTGACCGCGACGGCCCCGCGCGCACCAAGCGTGACGCAGATGGTCTGATCGGCACGGGGATTCAGCGCCCGAACCGCATCCAGGACCTGCTGCGGCGTGGGCGCGTCGCCGAGCTCGATGCCGGCCAAAAAGCCCAGTTCGGTCTCGTTGAGCACGAGGATATCGACCAGTGCGAACAGCGCGCTGTCGAACGCACTGGCCGGGGCCGGATTGAGGATCGTCGTGGCGCCGGCGGCTTTTGCATGTCGGAAAAACGCAATGATGGTCGGCTGCGGGATCTCGAACTGGCTGACGGCCACGTCGCCTGGCGTCAAAACAACCTGGGCGACGTCGTCGGCGCCGACTTCGGCATTGGCGCCCGGGATCACCACGATCGTGTTGTCGGCCCTGGCCAGGGTGATGATCGCCGTGCCGGTCGACGCGCTGGTGCTGTCCTTCACCGCGGTGAGATCGATGCCCTGAGCGGCGAGGAACGCACGCAGTTGCTCGCCGAACGCATCACGGCCCAGCCGGCTGATCAGCGCGGTCGGTGCGCCCAGCTTGGCTGCGGCCACCGCCTGATTGGCCCCCTTTCCGCCGGGGAAGTACATCACCGACTGGCCGGCGACGGTCTCGCCGACGCGCGGGTGCCGTTCGGCCGTCGCCACGACATCCATGTTGATGCTGCCGGCGACGACGACGCGCCCCATATGACGTCTCCCTCACAACCGCTAGACGCGGGCCTCGAATTCCTGCCGGACCAG
The DNA here is from genome assembly GCA_049802835.1 of Bradyrhizobium sp. Taxonomy (GTDB): domain Bacteria; phylum Pseudomonadota; class Alphaproteobacteria; order Rhizobiales; family Xanthobacteraceae; genus Bradyrhizobium. Next base: position 1,545 of record JBARNF010000919.1, on the reverse strand, counting down.
CTCGATGTCGGCGAGCGTCGGCAGGCCGGCCTCGTTGCCGAGCTTCTGGATCTTGAACGTCGATGCCGCGCGCGCGAACTCGAAGTGTTCCTTCCAGCTCTTGGCCGGATTGGCGAGATAGGAATAGACGTAGGCGCCGTGGAAGACGTCGCCGGCGCCGTTGGTGTCGATCACGCGCTCGCGCGGGATCGGATAGGCCGGCAGCGTGTGAACCGCTCCGGTCTCGTCGTACCACAGCAGGCCCTTCTCGCCCTGGGTCACGCCGCCGATGCGGCAGCCGCGGCTCTTGAGGTAGTCCAGCATCTTGTCCGGCGTGAGGTCCATCTGCTCGCACAGGCGTTCGGCCACGATCGCGACGTCGATGTATTCGAGCAGGTCGTGGGTGTTGGTGCGCATACCGCCGCCGTCCAGCGAGGTCAGGATACCGGCCTCGCGGCACAGCTTGGCATAATGCAGGGCGGCGTCGGGCTGATGGCCGTCGACGTGGAGGGCCCGGCAATTGCCCAGGTTGAGCAGCGGAAACGGGTGGATGTGCGCATCGTCACGGCAGCGGACGATGGCGCGCTTGCCGTCCTTGGGCATGATGAAGGACAGCGACGAGGCGTTGACCTTCCGGGGATGGACGGAGATGCCGTACTTCGCGGTCATGTCCTGGAACATGCGCCCGAGCCAGTCGTTCGCGATCGTCGCGATCAGGTCCGGCACGATCCCGAGCTTGGCGCAGCAAAATGCCGCGGTCACCGCATTGCCGCCGAACGAGACGGCGTAGTCGGATGCGACGTGCTTCTCGTCCCCGGTCGGCATGTGATCGGTGATGAAGGTGACGTCGATGTAGGTCTGTCCGATGAAAAGGGCCTGCATGGGTATTTATGTCTCACTAAGGGGTGGTCGCGGCCCCGGCGCCGCAGATTAGCAAGCGGTTAAAGCGGATCAACGCTGAAATTCTTCGTCAAATCGTCACCATGGTGGTTGAGATCGGACCGGTGCAACCACCGGCCCCCTGCCGCAGCCTCCTCGGTCGCGCTATGGTTGCCGGCCTGCACGGGGGCAGATTCGGGAGTGGAAGATGAGTGTCTATGCCGGTCCGGTCTTCGAGATGGCCACCAACCAATTCAACGTGATCGCTGATCATCTTGGTATCCCAGCCGACGAACGCGACCGTCTGCTGCTGCCCAAGCGGGCGATCACCGTTTCGTGTCCGATCCACCGCGACGACGGCACCATTGCGGTCTACGAGGGCTACCGCGTCCAGCATCTCCTGACCATGGGGCCGACCAAGGGCGGCACGCGCTTCGCGCCGACGGTCGACATCGGCGAGGTCGCGGCCCTCGCGATCTGGATGAGCTGGAAGTGCGCCCTGGTGGGCCTGCCCTATGGCGGCGCCAAGGGCGGCATCAACGTCGACCTCTCCAGGCTGTCCAGGCGCGAGCTCGAATCGCTGTCCCGCCGCTACATGCAGGAGATGATTCCCTTCGTCGGCCCGCACACCGACGTGATGGCGCCCGACATGGGCACCAACGAGCAGGTGATGGCGTGGTTCATGGA
>JBARNF010000918.1:0-5600 GCA_049802835.1 Bradyrhizobium sp. | reverse complement strand
CGAACCGTCCTTGCAGCTACAGCGTCGAGCCAAACGAACGCGCGCTCTTAGTCCGCCGTCAGGATATCCGGCTCCTTGAAGTTCGCCGGATCGAGCTCCCACTTCTTCAACAGCTCCTGATGGGTGCCGGCCTTTTGCACCTCGATCAGCGCGGCCATCACGGCGTCGCGGAATTTCGGCTTGTCCTTCGGCACGGCGATACCGACCGAATAGGGGATCGTCACGGCGATCGCCTTCTCCAGCTTGTCCGGATAGGCCTTGACCGCCTGGTCCACCGTATTGACGTCGTTGACGTAAGTGTCGGCGCGGCCGGCGAGGATGGCCTGGATGCAGTTGGCGTTGTTGTCGTAGAGCTGCAGCGTCGGCTCCGCCTTGCCTTCGGCCTTGCACCTCGGCGCGAGGTCCTGGATCAGCGGCACCTCGACATACCCAGTGTTCTCCGCAGCCGCCGCGCCGCACATCGTCGTGTTGATGCCGGTGATGCCCTTCGGGTTGCCCTTGGCGACCAGCACACCGTCGAACACCTTGGAATAGGTGATGAAGTCGGCGGCCTTGGCGCGCTCCTTGGTGGCGTAGATGTCGGAGATCACGATATCGGCCTGGCCGCTCGCGAGCGTGGTCAGCAGCGCTGCGAACGTCACCGCCTTGTAGGTGAGCTTGAAGCCGAGGCAGTCGCCGATCGCCTCGCCGAGATCGATGTCGAAGCCGACATATTTGCTCGGGTCCTTGGGGTCGATCGCCTCATAGCCCGGCGTGTGCGGGTTGATGGCGTTGACGAGCGTCTTGCCTTTCCAATCCGGATATTTTTCCTGCAGCGCCGCGCAGGCTGCGGGCGTCGCCGCGCGCGCGTCGATGGGGGCGAGAAGTCCTGCGGCGATGACCGCGCCGAGCGCGGCAAGCCACGCGCGCCGTGCCCGAGTGAATAGCTTCGTCTGCATGTTGCCAGCTCCTTCGAACGATCAGGGTTGCGTTGGTCCGGCGGTGCATTGGTGCCGTCGCCCGGTCCAAGCTCGGAGGCAAGCTTAGGTGCGGACCTGCTCGGATGACTTGTCCGTGGCCGCACAAAATATTGGATGGTGCTGGTGCAAGATTTGAGCAGGTGCTGCCCAAAACCGCGCCGCTGCGGCGGGCCGTCGCGTGCACCGCGGTTTGCCCGGTCCTGTTCTGAAATCCGGCAATTGGAATGCCTCACGTCGCGATGCGCGAGGCGTGCGCACGCGGCGCTAGCGCCAAGATGGAAGCAGTGGCACGCCACGCGTCAGGATCGCAGCGCCGCCACGTCGATCCGCCCATGCGTATGTGCATTGCGATAACTCATGTCACAGGCTTGGCTATGGCGGAGCGGCCGACTACGATGCCGCCGCGCGCAGCGCTGATATCGGTGCTGATCTGTTTGTTGAGGTGTCTGCAATGCTGTTCCGTTTTACGGGACAATCGTCACTCGGCCAATTCGCAGTGCGGACACTGATCGTCGTCGCTTATGCCGTGATCTTCGCCCCCGTGATCATGATCGTGGTGACGAGCTTCTTCGCCCAGGAGATCGTGAGCTTCCCGCCGCCGGCGCTGTCGCTCAAATGGTATGCGAACGCGCTGAGCAAGCCGGAATTTTTGCGCGGCCTCGTCACGAGCTTCCAGGTCGCGCTGCTCGCGACCGTGATCGGCGTGCCGCTGGGCACCGCGGCGGCGCTCGCCATCGTGCGCGGCGAGTTCCGTGGCCGCCAGGCGCTGAGCTCGTTCCTGCTGGCGCCGCTGGCCGTGCCCGGCGTCGTCGCCGGCTCCGGCCTCTATATGTTCTACGTGCTGGCCGAGGATCTGCTCGATCGCGACATCAAGGCGACCACGGAAGGTCTCGTCGCAGCGCATACGCTGCTCGCGATCCCGTGGACAGTTCGTCTCGTCGTCGCCAGCCTGCAGGGCCTCGACCGCGCCGGCGAGGAGGCCGCGGCCAATCTCGGCGCGAGCCCGCTCACGGTGTTCCGCCGCATCACCCTGCCGATGATGCGCTCGGGCATCGTCGCGGCGGCGATGTTCTCCTTCATTCAGAGTTTCGAGAACCTCGACCTGTCGATGCTGCTGGTCGGTCCCGGCCGCATCACCTTGCCGGTCGCGATGCTGAACTATCTCGAATTCCGCATCGATCCGACGCTCGCCGCCGTCGCCACCGTGCAGATCGTGCTGGTCGGACTCCTGATGGTGGTGACCGACCGCTTCGTCAAATTGTCGCGGGTGGTCTGATGGCGCAGCTCACCATCGAAAGGCTGACCAAGCGCTTCGGCACGTCGATCGGCGTGGAAGGGCTCGATCTCGCGGTCAACGAGGGCGAGCTGGTGGCGCTGCTGGGGCCCTCCGGCTGCGGCAAGACGACGACCTTGCGTATGGTCGCTGGCTTCCTGCCGCCGACCAGTGGCCGCGTGCTGTTCGACCGCGAGGACGTCACGCATCTGCCGGCCTACAAGCGCGCCACCGGCATGGTGTTCCAGTCCTACGCGCTGTTTCCGCACATGAGCGCCGCCGAGAACGTCGGCTTCGGCCTGGAGATGCGCGGCCTCAATGCCGCCGAGCGCAGGACCAAGGTCGCCGACGCGCTGAAGCTGGTCCGGCTGTCGCATCTCGCCGACCGTCTGCCGCGCCAATTGTCCGGCGGCCAGCAACAGCGCGTCGCGTTGGCGCGCGCGCTGGTGATCAATCCGCGCATCTTCCTGCTCGACGAGCCGTTGTCCAATCTCGACGCCAAGCTGCGCGCCGAGGTGCGGCTGGAGATCCGCGCGCTGCAGCAGCGGCTCGGCCTGACCACCCTGATGGTCACGCACGACCGCGAGGAGGCGCTGACCATGGCCGATCGCCTGGTGGTGATGGAGGGCGGGCGCGTGCGCCAGATCGGAACGCCGCAGGAGCTGTATGATTCGCCTGATGATGCGTTCGTCGCCGACTTCGTCGGGCGCTGCAACATCCTGGCAGGCCGGCGCGCGGACGCTGAGAACTTCCGCACCAGCGCCGGCCTGCTGCTGCCGGTCGATGCTCTCAGTGGCGAGCGCGACGATGCCGATGCGTTCGCGCTTCGGCCCGAGCGAATCATGCTTGCCGTCGGTGATGCCGGCGGCGTTCAGGGCCGCGTGCAGGCGGTGACCTATATGGGCGCGCAGACCGAATATGTGGTGGCGATCGGCAACGAGACGCTGGTCGCTGTGAGGCCGACGCCCGATGCCGGCGAGCCGCTGGCCTTGCTCAAGCCCAATGATCCCGTATCGCTGCAGTGGGACCGCAAGGCTCCACGTCTCGTGCCGCAAGCATCTTCGTAAGATCGTCCATCCACAGCGAGAGGTTCTCCCATGATTTCGCGACGTCATTTTCTCTCCGCCAGCGCCGGCGTCGCCGCGCTGGCCTCCGGCATGCCCACGGCCCGCGCCGAGGGCGGACAGGTCGTGGTCGGCACCTGGGGCGGCGACTACGGCCAGTTGCTGTCCGACATCATCGACAAACCGATCATGATGCCTAAGGGTTTTGAGATCGTGCAGGACGTTGGCAATGCCGATCCGCGCAAGACCAAGCTGATGGCCGAGCGGCAGAGCCGGCGTGGCTCGATGGACGTGTCGTGCCTGTCCGACAACGACGCCTATATCGTGTCGCAGTCCGACGTGTTCGAGAAGGTCGATGCGGCCCAGGTCAAGCGGCTCGACAAGGTGTTCCCGGAGCTGAGGAGCGAGATCGCGATCCCGCACATCTATTCGGCGCAGGTGATCCTCTACAACACCAACCAGGTGAAAGCGCCGCCGCAGTCCTTCGCCGATCTCTGGGATCCGAAATGGCGCGGGCGCATCGGTCTCGCCGACATCCTCTATCCCAACAACACCCTGGCCGCGGCGCTCGCCGGCGGCGGTGGCGTCAGCAATCTCGATCCGGCCGAGAAGAAGCTGATGGAATGGCGTTCGCTCGACGTGAAGATCTATCCGTCGAACGAGGCGCTGGCGGCGGCGCTCAAGTCGGAGGAGGTGTGGCTGACGACGATGTGGCTCGCCCGCGGCTTCATGTGGAAGAAGTCCGGCATTCCGCTCGCCCATGTGGTGCCGAAGGAAGGCACGCCGGCGATCGTATTCCAGGCCTCGGTGCCCAAGAACGCCAAGAACAAGGCCGGCGGCTTCGCCTATCTCGACGCGATGCTCGACGCCAAGGCGCAAGGCGGCTTCGCCGACAAGATGGGCTATGTCCCGACGGTGACCGACGCCGTGCTGCCGGAGGAGCTCGCGAAGCAGGTCAGCCTGACCGAGGCCGAGCGCGCGCGGCTGTTGAAGCCGGACTATGCCTACGCCGCCGGGCGGTCGCAGCGCACGCTCGACTTCTGGAACAAGGAGTTCAAGGCGTAAGGATCGATCGCGATGGCGCTTCTTGTCATTCCTGCCTGTCTGCTGGTTCTGGCTTTGTTGATTGGGCCGATGATCCTGATGTTCCGGATCTCACTCAACCAGTTCAGCCCGACCCAGCTGATGGTGCAGGCGCTGTCGCCTGACAACTACATCAAGGCCGCGACCGATCCGTACTACCAGCAGATCATCCTGGCCACCTTGGGCATCGCGCTGTTGTGCACGGTGCTGACGCTGATCCTGGCGTTTCCGGCCGCCTATTGGCTGGGCCGCATGGAAAGCCGCTGGAAGAGCCTCGTCGTGATCGCGACCTTGTTTCCGCTGCTGGTCGGCAATGTCGTCCGCTCGGCCGGCTGGATGGCGCTGTTCGCACGCGACGGGCTCGTCAACACGGTGCTGATGAAGCTCGGCCTGGTGTCCGCGCCACTGGAGATCATGTACACGACCAAGGCCGTCATCATCGGCATCATCGCCGTGGTGCTGCCCTACATGATCCTGACGCTCTCCGCAGTCATCGAGAGCATTCCGCGCGACCTGGAATACGCCGCCGCCAATCTCGGCGCCTCCGGCGCGCGCGTGTTCTGGCGGGTGATCCTGCCGCTGTCGGTGCCGGGCATCGCCGCCGGCTCCATCCTGGTGTTCGTTTTGTGCATGAACACCTATGCAACGGCGGTGCTTCTCGGCGGCCCTCGATTCAAGATGATGGCGCCGGCGGTCTACGACCAGTTCGTGCGCGGCAACAACTGGCCGATGGGCGCCGCACTGGCCTTCATGCTGCTGGCGGTGACCATGGCCTTCACGGTGTTCGGCAGCGTCGCCTTCGCGCGGCGGTACAGGACGGGGTAGGTGGGATGTTGAGAATCGAGAGGCATCGGCTGGCTCGGTGCACCGCGCCCCGCTTGCGGGGAGAGGTCGGATTGCATCGAAGATGCAATCCGGGTGAGGGGGGACAGGTCTCTCCACGCACACTTCTCGTGCGGCTGCCCCTCACCCCAACCCTCTCCCCGTAAGGACGGGGAGAGGGAGCGCACTGCCCACTTGGCTTGTTGATTGGACTAAAAGGAAACGCGGTCATGACCGACCAAACCACGATGCTGCCGGGCGATGAGCTCGCCTTCATCCGGAACAAGGGCGCGGCGCCGATCGTGCCGAAGGCAACCACGCGGGATCGCGGTGTCGGGCCGTTCAAGCGGCTGGCGCTGCGCAGCGCCACCGTGATCGACGGCACCGGCGCGCCGCCGA
>JBARNF010000917.1:0-1596 GCA_049802835.1 Bradyrhizobium sp. | reverse complement strand
GGCCGGTACCACCGGGAATAAACGAAAAATCCTCAGCCAGCGACGACGAAATCCACGGCACCTGCTCGCTGCGGGAAGCGCGGGTGACGCCGACCCGGGTACGGTTCAGCGTTTCCTCCGCCATCAGGTCGGGGGTGCGGATTTCCTTCAGCAGTTCCCGCACGAACAGGCTGTGGTCCGTGCCGTTATCGGAAATCACGGACGAAAGTGCCGCCGAATACATCACCAGCGTGCCGTTTGGCGCGATGACGGGCGCCAGGCCAGCCGAGAAGCTGCGGAACCGACGCTCGAAAGGATTGCGCCTGGAGGCATCGATCAGCGCGATCTTGACGCCGGCACCGCGGCTGTTGATCTCACCCAGCACCGTCTCGAGGCTGAAGCCGTCGCGGCGAACGTCCGGTTCGGTCCAGATCTGCGCATCGACCGGGATCATGTAGCTCTGGCGGCTCGACTGCACACCGAAACCCGAAAAGAAGACCAGCGCGACCGAGCCCGGCTTGATCTTGCCGTACAGCCGATCGAAAGCGCGGCGCATCTGCTCGCCGGTCAGGTTCTCGCCGATATCGACGTTGAAACCGTCGCGCTTGAGCTCGTCGGCGACGTCGCGGGCGTCGTTGATCGGCTCCTTCAGCGGCGCTTCGGCATCCGGATATTTCGCGTTGCCGATCACCAGCGCATAGCGGTCGCCCGCAGCAAACGACGGGGCGATCGACCCGACCGAAAAAATCGCGGCCGAAAAAATCGATGAGACGAGCAATGCAAGACGAATTTTCATAATGACGGCAGTCCAGGTCACAGCAGTGCAGCCAAAAAGGCGCCGATACCAGCTTGCGCCGCGGCGACCTTACTCTACGCATTCTGCATTATCAAACCGCGCCCGCAGCGCGTCAACCGCTTGCGATGGCGTCATTAATTGCGACAATTAATCGCGACACGGGGAGCCGGATGACGGGAATAAAAGGCGCTCGCCAACAATGGCTGGGTGTTCGGTTGGCCGTCCAACGCGGATTCCGCCGGGCCGCGCGGCGGTAATGTGATCCCTCTCACATAGGGTGGCTGCCGTTTTCATGCGGCTGTCATTTACGGCGGCCGTTTGACCTTTGCGGGTGACAATGGCTTGGTGCCGGCATCGGCCAAACGCAAACCTCAAGAAAAGTGACACCGATGGGAAATGCCTACGAAATCTACGCGCTGCGCTATGCGACGATGTCGCCGCGCACCCCCCACTTGAATTTTCTGATCCCCGATCCGCACGAGACAACGGCGCAGGATCTGGATTATTTCGTCTGGCTGGTCCGGGGCGGCGGCCGCGAGATCCTGGTCGATACCGGCTTCAATGCCGAGGAGGCCAAGGCCCGCGCGCGAAAACTCACCCTGAACCCGGTCGACGCTCTGGAAAACTTCGGCGTCAAGGCGGACAGCATCAAGGACGTCATCGTCACCCATTTGCACTACGACCACGCCGGCAATCTCGATCGTTTCCCCGGCGCCCGGTTCCATCTGCAGGACCGCGAGATGAGTTACGCGACCGGGCGCTGCATGTGCAACGGCATGCTACGGCATCCGTTCTCGGTCGAGCACGTCACCACCATGGTC
>JBARNF010000916.1:0-2940 GCA_049802835.1 Bradyrhizobium sp. | reverse complement strand
AGATCGGACGCGATCACCGTCCATATATTCAGCACACGATCGCATTCGAAGATCGTGGTGAGCGACGACGGTCGGGGAGGATGGTTCGCGGCGCTCGGCTCCTGCAATTGGCTTGGATCGCCGTTCGAGAGCTTCGAGGTTTCTGTAAAGATCAGAGATCCGGCGTTCTGCGGCAGGATCATCCGACACCTCGCGACCATGTCGATGGGACGCGAGGCCGTCTGGCATCAACTCGCGTCGGACATTACGATCCTGGGGCGGCGGATCGAGAAGATGCCGCGAACTTTGGAGCGGACGGTCCCGATGAAAATTCTACTGGCCCACGACCATGCGGCCCTGGCGCTGGAGGCGAGCATCAAGGCGAAGCAGAGGCTGTTTGTCACCAGCCATCGGATAGGCGTGGCGGGCCGTCCGATGATTATCCTGCCCGCATTGGCCGCCGCGCGAGCAAACGGCGTGGCTGCCGATCTGTACTTCGGGAAAGGCACCGATACGCTGACCGGAGTATCGGCGGGTGAACTGATGATGGATTTGGGCCCGAGCGGAGTGAAGCTGCGCCCCGTTTATACGCCACGCCTACACGCCAAGCTGCTGGCCTGGGACGATGACTCGCTGGCCATCACCAGTCAGAACTGGTTATCGGCGGATCCGGCGGACAACGCGGCCCTTCGAGAACTAGGAATTTTCATTAATGCGCCGAAGGTCGCCGATCAAGTAATCAGGATGTTCAAGATGCGATTGAGTTAACAGCGCACGCTCAGTTTCGAGCCGCCAAGAGCATCTTCACGATCATCCATCTGCTCATCTTCGGGTCGTTCGATCTGGCTGACGCTATCTCATGTCACTTGCGCGCATTTTCGGCAGCCAGCGGGCAGCACCGTCATCCGAGAGAGCGCGGTCGGATTCGATGCCGCGGCCGAGTTCGCGAAAATTCGCGTGCGGACCCACACCGGTGAGGTGCCATTTTGTGAAAGCGGAATCGGTCGGTCGACTGATAAGGAAATTACACAAATGGAGTCAGTTTGCCGACTGATAAGCTTTGTATTGAAAGCTTATCAGTCGAGCAGGTACTCGCTGGCAGGCGAGGGGCCCCACTTTAGTCGTCTGCTCGGCTTACGGCGATAGTCGCCGAACCCGAATTGTCTCGGTAGAAGTGTTCCCAATTATGCGCAAGCACGGCTTCGTTGACGTAAAGGAAAAGTTCGCCACTGCGTTTCGGCGTAACGATCGCCTCGAGATTGTTCGATTTCGGATTGTCGCCCGGCTCAAGTATGCGTTCGTCACTGCCGGTAGAGCCTACGCGCGCAATCACCTTAAAGGACTCGACAAACAAGTGTCGTTTCAGCGGCCAGAGAACGACCTGCCAAAAACGATCCGGGAAACTCAAATCGGAAACATCAACTCCGCGAGTGCTAACTCTGATGTGCCCGTCTTTCCACGGATTGGCGGTCGGCGGGGCCGTGACTTTTACCCTGTATTTCTGTCCTTGTTCGAGCCAAATTCCGGTGCCTTTGCAGACGGAGTTTGTCCTCAGAATATTGTCGATGTTCTTCGTGACGCGATCAACTGGGTTAGGACGGATCTCACAGGTTGAAGGGCAAATGGCAAAGCCCGATGCCTGCACCGTGGCGGCGCCGTCCGGCGTCTGAGCGGGGCCTGCAGCCTTGCAAATCGGGATCCGATAGTTGCAATTGCGCGCCATCGGGTTGCATTCGGCAACCGGGCGCGTTCGAAGCTCACAGCTCGGCGTGCCGTCCAGGCAGGACACAACGCGCCCATCAGGGCAGGTTGGCTGCCCCGTGTGGCACGAGGCTACGGTCGCCGCCGGGCAGGCCTCCAACCCTTGGTTCGGCTTTTCTGCGTCCGGCTTTTCCGCGATGTTCTTGCTGGTCGGGCAAACATAGCCAAAACTGTCCTCTACGCTGAACGCCAGGTGGCTGCCGAAGAGAAAGGCCAACCCGTAAAAGCTGGCCGCAAAGATAAATGGCAGAATGGCAAGCTTGATACTGCGCACAACGAAACGGTACGGCGAGGCATTGCGCAAATGCATCACGAGGAAAGCCGGCGTATACAACGCCACTAGTGTGATAATCAGGATAGCGCTCACGGGGGTTGTGATGTGGTCCTTGAGAAAATCGGTCACGGGCCAATGGGTCGGGTAGTATCTATGCCCGACGGCAAACGCGACAAGGGCGATCAAAAACGCCCCGCCCAAGATTTGGCGAGCCGATAGCTTAGCGGGCTCAAAGCTTCGCCAAACGCGCTCCATTCTGTCTTCGATGGTGCACCCCAAACTGACACCGAGCCAAATAAGTGCGACCACGATCACGCCAAGCACAAGGAAATGGCTGGGATCGCGCGCATAAGCGTCAATCCAAACGGAGAGGGCTCCGGGCAAGACCTGACCGACGGCACGAACTGCGGCCGAGACGAAGGTAAGCGGCGTTACATATTCCGCCGAACTATCAACCTTTGTCGCGAGCGGGTAGATGAGCGTATAAAGCGACGCAAACACAGTGATGAAATAAATGAAGCGTCGGCGCCACACCACATTCCAGACATCCTCTTGAGCGTCGCATCGGTTACTCGCCTGGGTCGCGCTTTCGTAAGCGGTTTGCGGTTGCACGCCGGTATCCGTCATCACCGTGTAGGTTTGGGGAATGCCGATCGGCGCGTAGCGGTGAGCTCCGATGCGAGCGCGATTGATCGCCGTTTCGTGAATAATGGGCGGATCGTTGTCGACAAGATCGCTTTTGCGCAGCGAAAAGCGCATATGGTTCAGATCTTCGATCTTGCGGGGTCCATACCGGTAGTAGCCGCCCAGTCCGTTGCGGGAGTCATAGAGCCGGCCATCTTTATCCCGACGCCATTCCGCGAAGACCATCATATCGGGGTCGGGATCGCTCGGCAGATTGGGCGCCGTCTTGAACCTGAGCCCGC
>JBARNF010000915.1:0-2542 GCA_049802835.1 Bradyrhizobium sp. | reverse complement strand
AGCCGAGCCGCGCTCGGACCGCTTCATGGCGACGCACTACGTCGACCACATCAACGGCCAGACGCTCGACAATCGCCGCGCCAATCTGCGCTGGGCCACGCACAAGCAGAACTGCAGCAATCGCTTCCGGCGCGACGAGATCCCGTCGCTCGACGGCATCGTTCGCGACCTGGTCGCCGCGTTCGGCTCGCGGCACGAGCTGGAGGAGATGCCGTTTTGACCGATATCGTTATTCTCTCAGGGATCGGCTTGACGCCGCGGATGGCCGAAGCGTTGCGGGCGATCACCGAGCACGTGGCCTTGCATGGTGTGATGCCGTCCAGGCGCGTGCTCGCGGCCAAGCTTGGCTGCAATCCGAACAACGCCAACCGGCTCATCCATGCGTTGATCGAGCGTGGCGAATTGAGTGCGATGACGCCGGGCGGCCCGCTGTCCGGCTTCGGTCACCAGGGCGTTGCGGTGTTTGTGCCGGCGTATGTCGCCGCGACGCTTGCCGCGTTTTGCCTGGCACATGGCGAGAAGCTCACGGCCGTCACGGCCGACGCGATCGCGCTGCATATCGACCAGGTGGAGGGGCAGCCGTGACGTTGTCCGTTCATCCCTATGCCGACCTGTTCCCGCTGATCGAAGGGCAGGAGTTCTATGACTTCGCGGAGGATATCCGCAGCGCGGGGCTGGCTGATCGGATCGACATTCTCGACGGCGCGATCCTCGACGGCCGTAACCGGTATCGCGCGCTGGTCTGGATCATGTCGACCGGCGAGCCGCTCGGCGATGGCTGGGATGCCGTCGACCTGCACGGCAAGCCGCTGCCCCTGACGCAGCTCGACCCGGAGACCAGCGTCCTTTTCAGGCAGTTTCGTCCAGAGAACGACGGCAATCCGCTCGACTACGTCCTGTCCAAGAATTTCCGGCGCCGGCATCTGACCGACGACCAGCGCCGTATGGTCGGCGCCAAGCTGGTCACCCTGAAGCAGGGGCGGCCTGCGGCGGAAACTTCGCAAATTGCAAACATTAGCCGCGAGCAGGCGGCCAGGATGACGCAATCGGACGTCGCCGGCATCGACCGCGCACGAGCGGTCATTGCGCATGCGGCGCCGGAGATCTCGCAGGCTGTCGAACAGGGCAGGGTGTCCGTCGCCGCTGCGGCGGAGATCGCGGCGCAGCCGGTCGAGCGCCAGGCCGAGATCATCGCATCACTGCCGCGGGATGCCGAGGGCAGGTTGACGCCGGAGACCAAGAAGGCGCTGGCGCCGGTCATCCGCGAGATCCGCAAGGAGAAGATCGACGCCAAGAAGGAGCGGCGCGCCGAGCGCGAGACGACTCTCGGCCGCAAGATCCAGGCGCTGCCGGACAAATACGGCGTCGCGATCGAGGATTTCGAATGGGACCATGAGGCCTGGTCGCGCGAGACCGGGACCGAGCGGCATCCCTCGATGCACTACGAGACTGCGGAGGACGCGCACACGCCGAAGGAGATCGTCGCCCGCTGCGCCGAGCGCTTTGCCTGTCTGGCCGATGACTGCATCCTGTTCAAATGGACGACGGGGCCGCATCTGGCGATCGCGATCAAGGTGATGGAGCTGCAGGGCTTCCGCTACGTCACCAATCTTGCCTGGAACAAGCAACGCGCCGGCAATGCGCGCGGACCCGGCTACTGGTTCACCGGCGAACATGAGCTCGTCCTGGTCGGCGTGCGCGGCAAGGTGGTGCCGCCCGCGACGGCGCATTTCCGCAGCACCTTCTCGGCGCCGGTCGGCGCGCACAGCGAGAAGCCCGACAATCTGCACGAGATCATCGAATTCCACTGGCCGAACGTGCCGAAGGTGGAATTCAACGCGCGCCGCGCGCGGCCGGGTTGGGCCCTCTGGGGCAACCAGGCGCCGGCAACGACGGGGCAGCCGATGCCGTCGGGAGACGTGCCCGTGCAGCTGTCCGCCGAAGTCCCAGCGCGGTCCGAAGCCTTGTCGCGAGCGCGCGATGAGGACCGGATGCCTCCGGCGCCGCACCCGCTGGACATTCCGCCGTTCCTGCGGCGCACCGCGCAACGTGCCGGGCTTTGAGACATGACCGAAATCCCCAGGCATCAAACACTCACGCCGCGCCAGATGCGCCGCGTCATCCTCGAGTCGCCCTATGCCGGCGACGTCGCGGACAATGTCGCCTATGCGCGGGCCTGCGTGCGGGATGCGCTGCTGCGCGGCGAGGCGCCGCTCGCCTCGCATCTGCTCTACACGCAGACTGCCGTTCTCGACGACAACGATGCTCGCGAACGCGCGCACGGCATCAACGCCGGGCATGCCTGGCTGCATCTCGCCGACGCCGTGGTCGTCTATGTCGACCGCGGCATCTCGGAAGGCATGGCGGCCGGCGTTCGCATGGCTGAGTTCATCGGCGTGGCGATCGAATATCGCCGCGGGATCATCTCATGTATTCGCCGCGCCTTCGCTGGGGCGACAAGGTCCGCTTCGTCCACAAGACCGAGCAGCAATGCGCTCGCTGCGACATCGTGAAGGTCGCACGGCAGGAATGGGAAGCCGGC
>JBARNF010000914.1:0-2870 GCA_049802835.1 Bradyrhizobium sp. | reverse complement strand
GCCCGGCCGTCACCGGCGGCGCGACGTTGCTGCCGGTCGCCTCCGGCTCGGCGCTGGCGTCCTGCGGCGCGCTGGCGGTGCCGAGCAGGTCCGGCAGCTTGGTGGACGTCGTCTCGCACGCCGTGAGCCAGAGGAGGCACGCAGCGGTCACGAAACCTATTCGCTCGACTCCCACTCTCATCACGCACTCGCGTTCCGAAGTCGTCGACCGAGGGGGCCGGGCCAGAACGCGGCCCTCGGCGGTCTTCGGAAGACCCCCCTTGGACCCTAGGGAAGGATGGTTAAGGAATCCTCGCCTTGCGCGCCCCGCCGGGGCCTCGGCATCCCGGAAATCATCAAGTCTTGTCAGGGACCTATACGGCTGCGCGAATAGATGTCCGCCTCATCCTGGGCGCGCCGGCCCCGTATTGGGGGCGGCCCCTGTACAGGCCTCGTGGTATGAGGCGACCGCGTCGCGGCCTCTGCACCGTGAGCCTGCCAGTCAATAGGCGCCCATCTTGATGCGCACGAACACCGGTAGCAGGATCACCACGAACAGCACGGGAAAGACGCAGATCATCAGCGGGACCGACAGCTTGGCCGGCAGGCTGTAGGCCTTCTCCTCGGCGGTCGACAGGCGCTTGTGGCGCATGTCGTCGCTGTAGACCCGCAGCGCGTCGGTGATGCTGGAGCCAAGCTCGTCCGACTGCTGGATCAGGGTGGCGAAGGAGCGCACCTCGTCGAGCCCCAGGCGGTCGCCGAAATGCTCCAGCGCCTCGCTCAGGGTGCGGCCGGCGCGGATCTCCAGATTGGCCATGTGGATGTTGGCGGAGAGCGCCGGATAGGAGTCGGCGAGCTCGCGCCCGACCCGCTCGAGCGCGCCCTCCATGCCGAGCCCGGCGTCCGCGCAGACCACCAGGAGGTCCATGAAGTCGGGGAATCCCGCCCGGTACTCCTGGCGGCGGGTCTTGATCATGCGGTCGAGCACGAGGCTCGGGCCGAGATAGCCTGCGAGACCGGCGAGCCCGACGAACGGCCAGAACAGCGCGGCGGCCTGCGGAGCGACCAGCGGCATGAAGAGGAAGACCAGCGCCCCCAGCCCGACCGCGAGCGCGGCGCGCGTCAGGAAGAAGAAGCCGACGGCGCGCGGATCGAAGATGCCGGCCTGCACCAGCCGCCGGCGCAGCATCTTCATGTTGTTGTCGTCGAGGGTCGAATAATGCCGGGTGGTGTAGTCGATCAGCTGCTGCGCCGCGTTGATGCTCGTCATCCGCAGCGAGCGGCGGCCCTGGCCGGACGACGCCTCGATATCGCCCACGATGTCGGCCGTCCGCCGCCGCACCGCCCCGCGTACGCGCGCCATCATCATGGCGCCGAAGGCAAGCCCCCCCGTCGCCATGAAGACGAGCACCGTCACGAAGAAGTCGGGATCGTCGAACAGCGCGAACACCTTGTTCCTCAGATCTTGAAGTTGACCATCCGATACATCAGGAGATTGCCGATCAGCATCCACAGGCCCGCCGCGCCGAGACCGATCTTGGTCAGCTCGTACTTCCACACGGTGCCGTAGAAGTCGGGCGACACGACCTGGACGATGAAGAACATGCCGATCGGCAGGGCCGAGAGCAGCATGGCGGACATCTTGCCCTCGGAGGCGAGCGCCTTGATCTTGCGGCGCATCTTGAAGCGCTGGCGGATCACCGAGGACAGGTTCTCGAGGATCTCCCCGAGATTGCCGCCGGTCGAGCCCTGGATCGCCACCGCCGTCACGAACAGCGGCAGATCGTCCTGGCCGACGCGGAAATAGAGATTGCGCATCGCCGTCTCGAGATCGGCGCCGTAGGTGATCTCGTCGGCGACGATGCCGAACTCGGTGCCGACCGGATCGGCCGATTCGCGCGCCACCATGGTCACCGCGATGGGGACGGGATGGCCGGCGCGCAGGCTGCGCACGATGATGTCGATCGAATCGGGGAGCTGCAGCCCGAACTTCTTCTGCCGGCGCGCGCGCAGCGTGCGCAAAACCAGGAAGGGCCCGATCAGCGCGATCGCCAGCGCCTCGAGCGCCGCCTCGATGACGTTGCCGCGCAGCACGAGCAGGGCGACGAAGGCCACCACGACGCCGACGCTGGAGAAGACGGCGAGCCGCGTGAGCCCGATGGAGAGGCCCGACTGCATGATCAGCCGGTTGAGCGACACGATCGGAAGCTTGAAGTCGCCGCCGCTGGTGAGGCCGCGCTCGCGCCGCAGCTGCACCAGGATGTTCTGGCGATCGGGAGTGTCGCTGAGCAGCGCCAGCCGCCGATTGATGCGGCTGCGGTAGGAGGCGGTGGAGAAGAACAGGAGATAGACGCCCTCGGCGAACAGGATGGCCGAGATGGCGGCGAAGCCGTAGATCACATAGAGCGGGTCGATCTCGAACGACATGGCGCTCACAGCGGGTGGCCGGGCTCGAAATAGCTGCCCGGAATCTTGATGCCCTTGGCGAGAAGGTCGGTGAGGAAGCGCGGCCGCACGCCCGTGGCCACGAAATGCCCCTGCACGGTGCCGTCCTCCAGCGTGCCCGTGCGCACATATTTGAAGATCTCCTGCATCTGCAGGATGTCGCCTTCCATGCCGGTGATCTCGGCGATGCTCATGACCCGGCGCTTGCCGTCGGAGAGGCGCGAGAGCTGCACGATCAGCCGGATCGCCGCGGCGATCTGGCCGCGGGTGCTGGCGATGGTCATCGGCATGCCGGACATGCCGATCATCTGCTCGAGGCGCGAGATCGCCTCGCGCGGATTGTTGGCGTGGATGGTCGCCATCGAGCCTTCGTGGCCGGTGTTCATGGCCTGCAGCATGTCGAACGCCTCCTCGCCGCGGCACTCGCCGAGGATGATGCGTTCGGG
>JBARNF010000913.1:0-2338 GCA_049802835.1 Bradyrhizobium sp. | reverse complement strand
CGATGTTGTTCACGTCGAGCTTGCCGTCGGGATCGATATAGGCGCAATTGCCGACCACCTGCTCGACCGGCAGGTTGGTGTACTTGCCGATGATCTCGAGCAACGGCTTGGTTCTCTCGTCGATGGCGGCAGTGCCGTCCTTCACCGAGACGAGCACGACGTCATGATACTCGCGCTCGGCGCGTTGCAGTGACGCGAGCAGCTTCCCGACCAGCGCGGCGTTGGCCAGGGTCTTCGGTCCGGCGAACACCCCGCTCACCTGCCAAGGCGTCTCGTCGCCGACCCAGCCGAGGTGCTTGATGGCGCCCTCCTCCATCAGCCTGCGCGCGGCGGAGACCGGCATCAGGGCAGCATCGACGGTCTCGCCCTTGATCGCGGCGGCCATGTTGGACATCGACTGCAGCGGCACGATCTTCACGTCGGCGAGCTTGAAACCGTATTTGTCGGCGAGCAGGCCGAGCGAGTAATGAAAGCTGGAGCCCACCTGCGTCATCGCCACGCGTTTACCCGCGATGTCCTTCGGCGTCTTGAGACCGGCCTCATAGGCCTTGTTGCTGGCGAAATAGCCGATCAGCGGAAAGCCGGGGCGGTCGCGGCTCATGCCCGCGATGATCTTCAACGTTCCCTTGCCGGCGAGGTTGTAGAGCCCTGCCGTGAACGCGGTCACCCCGACATCGACATCGCCGGTCGCGGTCGCCACCGCGATGGGTTGCGCCGCGTCGAAGAACTTCAGCTCGACGTCGAGGCCGGCGTCCCGGAAATAGCCCTTGTCCAGCGCGATGAAGACGGGCGCGGACGACGACAGCCGGAGAACGCCGATCCGAATCTTTGCCTCGTCGGCCCGCGCCGCACCGAGGGAGGCGAGGCTCAGAAGCGCCACCAGAACAAGGTTCACGTACCGAAACATCGCATTCTCCAAGCTCCGGCCACCCGCGGAACTGGCCCGACGGTGACCCAGACTTGTTGCAATATTTCGAGCCGGATGTCGCTCCAAATCTTCCTGCGGTGGAGGCCCTAGAGGCTGGAGGCCTCGGCCTCGCTGGGCAGGAATTCTCCTTCGAACTTGCCCACCTCGCTGTCGGCTCGGCAGCCGAGTCTCGCGGGCGCGTTGGTTGGATTCGCCGGGCGGCATAGTCCCCTTGCCGGGACCTTGCGGATCTCACCCTCGACCTTGAAGATGATCATGTCGATGGGATAGACGCGGGTCCTGGAGGGCCGCCGCTGCCCGAGCCCGCCCGCGCTCGAAAAGGTGATCATCGCGCCGTCGAGAGTCACGAAGTAGAATCCGGTCCGCCGATCATCGTAAACGGGTCTTGAGCAGGACATTCTTGCATTCGGACGTCTGGTCCTGTCCTGCGACTGTGAGCTTCTTGCACGTGCCGTGAAAGGCCGCGCAAAGATTTAGCGCGCGCCGATAGCTCAGGTCAGGGCTTCAACCCACGATGCGAACGCCCGAGTCAGCTCGTCCATGACGGCCTGATCGTTTCGGCCGGAGCGCGCCGGCACGTGGAAGGCGTGATCGGCGTGCTCGATCCGATGCAACGTCGCGCGCCGTCCCAACCGCTGCACGACCGGATCGAGCAGTTCCATCTCCGCCAGCTTGTCGCGCGTGCCCTGCAGAAACAGCATCGGGATCTCGATTCCATCGAGATGATCGGCGCGCGCGACCGACGGCTTGCCAGCGGGATGCAGCGGGAAGCCAAGGAAGCCCAGCGCGGCCACTCCCGGCAGTGGTACGGCGCTTTGCGCCTGCGACGTCATCCGCGCGCCGAAGGATTTGCCGCCCGCAATCAGCAGCAGCCCCGGGCAGAGCCGCGCGGCCTCGGCAATGGCAGCCCGTACCGTGGCCTGCGCCAACGCGGGAGGATCAGGCCGTTTGCTGCCTTTCTCCATGTAAGGGAACTGGAAGCGGAGCGTTGCGATGCCCCGTGCAGCAAGGCTTTCAGCCGCCTGGTGCATGAACGCGTGCGTCATGCCGGCGCCCGCGCCATGGGCGAACACGAAGCAGGCCCGCGCCCGCGGCGGCGCGATCAACAGCGCGGACACGGCACCCGCGCCGTCGACCGGAATGGTGAGAGAACGCGACTGAGAAGCGGACATTGCATCAGCTTGCTTCCGCGGCCGCTGGAGGTCAACGTCGCGGCCCAGGCTGCAAGGGCGGCGGTCAGTCGCCGCCCTCATGACCAGCCATTCGACCGCGATCCGCTGCGATCATGCCGCGGTGCGGATCGTTTGCAGGAAGTCGTCGACATTGCTCTTCAGCGACGCCGCCTGCTGTTGCAGCGCGGCGGCTGCCGTGAGCGCAGCCTCCGCGCCGGCATCGGTCTGACCGGCAACC
>JBARNF010000912.1:0-1993 GCA_049802835.1 Bradyrhizobium sp. | reverse complement strand
GAACACGGTCGAGAGCCCGATCGTCACCATGATGACGGAGATGATGGGCTCGCCGATCATCGGCCGGAGAATCACGACCTGCACGGCGATGCCGAACGCGAACATGAAGGCGAGCGTCAGCGGCATGCCGACCCAGAACGGCACCTGATACTTGGTCAGCAGCAGCCAGCACACCCAGGCGCCGATCAGCAGCAGCTCGCCTTGGGCGAAATTGACCACCTGGGTCGCCTTGTAGATCAGTACGAACGACATCGCCACCACGCCATAGAGCGTGCCGACGACGAGACCGTTGACGAGGAGCTGGAGGAGGAAGGAGAGGTTCATGGTCGTTCTCACTCGTCATCGCCGGGCTCGACCCGGCGATCCACCGCAGCAAAGGTTTTCGGGAGAGGATGGATGCGCGGGTCAAGCCTGCGCATGACGATCGAATGTGTTGGACGGGCGGGGAGTCTACCCTCTCCCCTTGTGGGAGAGGGTAGCTGCGCGGAGCGCAGCCGGGTGAGGGGTTGTCTCCGCGGGCGAGCAAGAGGAGAGGGACCCCTCACCCAACCGAGTTCGCAGCGGCCGGCGGAGCTGCCCTCTCCCGCAAGGGGAGAGGGCGCAGTCATGCGCTGCACCGGGTGTTGCTCGTCATCGCCGGGCTTGACCCGGCGATCCACCGCAAGAGAGGGTTTCGGAAGGAGATGGATGCGCGGGGCGGGCTCGCGCATGACGATCTCATGTGGCGGGAGGCTCATCACTCCGCGGCCTCCGCCATTGGCCCGTGGCTACCGAGGTCCACCACTTTCAGCGTGGTTCGGATGCGCTGGGTGGTGCCGTCCTGGAAGCGGATCACGGTGTCGACCGGGATGGTCGGCTTGCCGCCATAGATCGCGTCGATGATGTCGGCATATTTCTCGTTGATGACGCTGCGGCGCACCTTCCGGGTGCGGGTCAGTTCGCCGTCATCGGCGTCGAGCTCCTTGTAGAGCAGCAGGAAGCGGGCGATGCGCTGCGCCGGCGGCAGGGTGGCATTGACCGTTTCGACTTCCTTCTGCAGCAGCGCATAAACCTCGTCGCGCGAGGCGAGGTCGGAATAGGTGGTGAAGGCGATCCGGCTCTTCTCCGCCCATTTCGAGATGATGGAGTAGCGGATGCAGATCATCGCGGCGAGCTGCTCGCGACCGGCACCGAGCACAACCGCTTCGGCGATGTAGGGCGAGAACTTCAGCTTGTTCTCGATATATTGCGGCGAGAAGCGCTCGCCGCGCGCGGTCTCGGCGAGATCCTTGATGCGATCGATGACGACGAGCTGCTTTTGCGCGTTGAAATAGCCGGCATCGCCGGACTGCATCCAGCCGTCCTTCATGTCCGCGGCCGAGGCCTCGGGGCTCTTGTAGTAGCCCAGGAACATGTTGGGGTGGCGCACGACGATCTCGCCGATGCCCTGGCTGTCCGGCGCGTCGATCTTGATCTCGATGTCCTCCGCCATCGGCACGCCGGTCGTGTCCGGATCCACCTTGCCGTGGGGATGCAGCGTATAGGCTCCGAGCAGCTCGGTCTGGCCGTACAGCGTGCGCAGCGGCACGCCCATGGCGCGGAAGAACTTGAACGTGTCAGGCCCGAGCGCGGCGCCGCCGGTTGCAGCCGAGCGCAGCCGCGTGAAGCCGAGGCGGTCGCGCAGCGCGCGAAACAGCAGCGCGTCGGCGACGCTGGAATGCCGGCCCTTCTCGAGTGCGGCGAGGCCTGTCGACATGCCCAGATGATAGAGCCGTTGCTTGAGCGGCGAGGCGTCCATGACAGCCGCGCGGACGTCGGCCGCGATCTGCTCCCAGACCCGCGGTGCGAACAGCACGAAGGTCGGCGCAATCTCGCGGAAATCGTTCATCATGGTGTCGGACTGTTCGACGAAGTTGATCTTCATCCGGCACAGCAGGCCTTTGCCCAGCACGTAGACCTGTTCCATGATCCACGGCAGCGGCAGCACCGAGACATACTCGTCGTCGGGTCCCTT
>JBARNF010000911.1:0-3197 GCA_049802835.1 Bradyrhizobium sp. | reverse complement strand
TGCGGGGACGATGGGGCGTCTTCGTCCATTCGATGCCGAGGGACCTCATGCGCTATCGCCACCATCACCGGGCGCTCGTCGCGCTGCTCGGCCTCGCTCTCGCCGGCGCGGCGGCGGCGCAGGTGCGCACGCCGGAGCCGGTCTATCCGTCCGTGCGCACGCTGCTGGAAACCGGCAGCACGGTGACGGGCGAGCCGATCGCCTATCCGGCCGGCGCGGCGCGCATTTCCGTGGTGGAGATCACGCTCGCGCCGGGGCAGCAGACCGGGTGGCACACCCATCCGGTGCCGCTCATCGGCTACATCATCGAGGGCGAGCTGACGGTCGATTACGGGGCGAAGGGCACGCGCGTCTATCGCGCCGGCGAGGCGCTCGCCGAGGCGATGAATTTTGCGCACAACGGCCGCGCGGGCGGGAGCCGCGTAAAAATCCTCGCCGTGTTCCTCGGCGCCGAGGGCGTGGCGGGCACCGTCGCGGCGCCGTCGGCAAGGTGACGTCGCGGAGTCGCGTAGCCCGGATGGAGCGGAGCGACATCCGGGAGCGGCCCATATAGCGCGGGACGCCGCTTCGCAACGCGCGGGAGACCGAGATCGACTTCAATCTGGCGGCGGGCAAGGGGCCGACCAGGGCAGGCGATCAGCGTCGCTGCGGCGGCGAACCGTGATCCGTCCAAATATTCATGGTTGATCTACTTTGATTTGCACCGCTGTACGCGGGGATACTTACGCACAAGACATTACGTCCACGTCACGTTGCGTCACCGCATCGCGCCCTGTTCCAGCGCGGGCAGCTCGTGTTGCCGGCAGATGACGCAAAGTTCGCCCAGCTTGGAGCCCGTGTGCGAACTTGCGGAGCCAAGGACATATCAGTTCGAGCCGCGCCGGTTCTGGGCCGATGCATTGCAATTCAATGTGCATGCCGCAGAGTCAACAAAATGTCAGGGGCTGGCCAACCGGCAACATGGGCGGATGTTGTTTCGCAAATTCGTGTCAGCAACTGAGGAAATGAAGACCGGATTCTACCGGTGTTACGGAAGCCATATCCTGGTAGAGCCGAGGGAGTCACCGACACGTGTGTTCGTTGAGACCCGCGAATCGCGCATCTGTTGTGGATAGATCGGGTATGGGGCCTGATTTGCTGAACAAATAGCGGAGACGACCGTGAGAACAAAGATTATCAGGCACACAGTCTTGGTCGTGGGACGTAAGACCAGTGTCAGCATTGAAGGTGCGTTCTGGGAAAGTCTGAAGGAGATCGCTGCAGGCTGCGGGACGACTTTGAACGCTCTTATTACATCCATCGCTCTCGATCGCGGACAGTACAATCTGTCATCGGCGATCCGTGTGTTCGTGCTCAATCACTACTGGCCTCAGTCGCAGTGGCTGGGGCAACGAGATCCGGTTCCGGCGAGTGGCGCCATGATCGCCACTCCCTCCTTGCAGCCTGCGCTGCGACACAGCTGAGCTGCGACGATCCGGTCCGAACCGACGGGCATCGCTCCATCCCGCGATGCCCGAAAACGTTGTCGACGCAGACCCTCAAGCCATACTGCGCAGGCTTCACGCGGCCTCTTTGGTGTCAGGTCTGCGGTCATGCCCGCGCGTGGAACCTCTCGGAACCCTCGGAAGTTATATGTCCGGTGACGACCGTCCCGGTCACGGAGATCGCAATGACTCTGTGGGAACAGTGCTTTCTGCGCCCTTTGCTGGCCGCCACGCACCGCTATTGCCCGAACTGCGGCGCCATGATGCGGCTCGTCCGGCTCGATCCAGCGGGTCCGGGCGCGGACGTGCTGAGCTTCGCATGCGCGTGCCATCATACCGCCAGCGAAGCCGTGCGGCGCAAGGGCTGAGGCCGTAGCCCGTAGCCCGTAGGGCGGATTAGCGCAGCGTAATCCGCCAGTTGCCCCCGCGATTCCTTCGTTCCCACGCGGCGGGTTACGGCTTCGCCTAACCCGCCCTACGTTCGCATCCGCAACCCTGGCGTCGATTGACAGGTCCCGCCCCGCCACACCATTATCCGGCCGACGCGAACGAACGTTTGCGCACGAATAACCCCCGAGGAGGTGTCCATGCGTCCGGTCGGCCGGTTGTCCACTGTCGCCGCCATCGCGGTGGCGGCGCTGCTCGCGCCGCGCGCGCAAGCGGAGGAGATCTCCGTCACCCAATGGGGCCAGAGCCTCTATGGCGCGCCGTTCGCGGTCGGCATGGAGAAGGGCCTGTTCAAGCAGGCCGGCATCGACATCACCGGCATCATCGGCTCGGCCGGCGGCGGCACCACCGTGCGCAACATCCTGGCGAGCCCGACCCCCTATGGGGAGGTGGCGACCGCGGCGGCCTTGGCGGCGCAGCGCGAGGGGCTCGACCTCGTCATCGTCAACACCGGCACGCGCACGGTGGCCGAGTTCACCATCGTCACCATGCCCAACTCCGACATCAAGGAGGCGCACGACCTGATCGGCAAGAAGGTGGGCATCACCTCGCCGAAGTCGTCCTCGGAGATGATCTTCCTGTCGATCCTCAAGGCCAAGGGCGTCGACGCGAACCAGGTGACGCGCGTCGCCGCCGGCGGCTATCCGCCGGCTTTGACCCTGCTCGAGCAGGGCGCGGTGTCGGCGGCGGCGCTGATCGAGCCGCTCTCCATCATCCGCAAGGGCAAGTACCGCACCGTGGTGGCGGCGAAGGACGTGCTGCCGGCGATGACCACCTCGGTCGGCATCACCACGCGCGCCTACGCCAAGGCCAATCCCGACAAGCTGCGCGCCATCATCGCCGGCAGGCGCGCCGCGGTCGCGGCGATCTACGCCGATCCGGCGGAGACGGCGGCGATCCTGCAGAAGCTGTGGAAGTTCGACGGGGCGATCGCCAAGGAGGCGGTCGACAACATGATCGGCCCGAAGATGTGGAGCCCGGGCAATTTCGACCGCGCCGAGCTCGACCGCACCGCCGACGGGCTGCGGCTGATCGGCGAGCTCACCGGCGACATCGACTGGGCGAAGGTGATCGACCAGTCGTATCTCCCGGCGGACCTGCAGGGCAAGCTCTGAGCGTCACGAGTTGAACCGGTCCGCCGCGCCCGGCGCGGCGGAACCGCTTTTTTCCGGCACAGAAAGGACGAGACGATGGGGGACAAGGTGGCATGGGAGCGCAAGCTTCCCGGCAATGTGGGCTTCGCGTTCGACCTGAAGAAGGGCCAGC
>JBARNF010000910.1:0-1805 GCA_049802835.1 Bradyrhizobium sp. | reverse complement strand
TTGATCCCTCGCTCCGCGGCCGCCCCGCGAGCGTGATCAGGGCCACGTTACACTTGCCCATGGCAATCGCCTGGGCGGCATGCGAGACGTGAATCAAATAGGCGGACCCGCCGGTGTCGGTGCTGTCGACATGGCGGGGACGCAGCCCCAGATAGTCGGCCATGCTGTTCGCGCCGAGTCCTGGCGCGTCGCCCGCGCAGAAATAGCCATCGACATCCTCAAGGCGGAGGCCAGCGTCCTCCAGGGCTCCGCGCGCACATTCAGCGTGCAACTGGGCGACCGTTTTGTCCGGTGCTTTTCGGGTCGGGTGCTCATAGGCGCCTGCGATGCAGGCCTTGCGTCGAATACTCATCAGGTCTCTCGAGCTCATGTCAGCCCGTGGCCGCTCATCTGCATCAGGGCATCGTTGACCACGATAGGTCGGTTCTATATCATTGGTTCAACCAAAGACCAATAGGCTGTATCCGTTTCTTGGCGGGGCCAGCCCCGAGGGGAGAGCTGTCGGCGATGGTTGATTACGCAAAGACGCGGGCTTGGCGGTCCGGCGACGTCCGCCACGTCTACACGGCGAGAGACACCATTCTCTACGCGCTGGGTGTCGGTGCCGCGAGCGACCCATTGGACGAGCGGCAACTGCGCCTCGTATACGAAAAGGATCTCGTGCCACTTCCGACCATGGCGACCGTTCTAGCTTCGCCTGGTGCGTGGATGAGGGACAATACGGAGCTCGGCATCAATTTCGCGAAAATGGTGCATGGCGAGCAATCCGTGCAGATGCATGCTGCGCTTCCTCCGAGCGGAATTCTGGTCGGCAAGAGTCGTGTCGCGCGGCTCGTCGACAAGGGCGAGGGCAAGGGCGCCATCATGTACGTCGAGAAGGAGCTATGGGACGAAGCTGACAAACGATTGGTGGCCGTCAGTGAGCAGGTGCTCTTCCTGCGCGGCGATGGCGGCTTCTCACAACGTTCAGGCGGCGATGAACCCGCCGCCGCTCCGCCGCTAGTCCCCGATCGGACGCCGGACCGCGTCATCACGTTGCCCACCCGCCCTGACCAGGCGGTGCTTTATCGTCTGTCGGGAGACCTTAATCCCCTGCATATAGACCCCGCGGTTGCCAACAAGGCCGGCTTCCAGAGGCCTATCCTGCACGGGCTTGCGACCTATGGATTTGCCTGTCGCGGTCTGGTGGAGACCTTCTGCGACAGCGATCCGGCAAGTCTAAAATCGATCCGGGCTCGCATGTCTGCGCCGGTCTTTCCTGGCGACACGATCCGGCTCGAATGCTGGCGTCTCGACCACCGCATCGCGTTTCAGGCGCGCGTCGTCGAGCGCGATGCGCTGGTTCTCAGTCATGGCTGGGCCGCGACCTGATACGGCCGTGCGGCGCGTGCAAGATGTTGGACTTCACCAGGAACTGAGGAACTGAGGATGACGAAGAACATGGTGTCTCTACAAGGCCGGACGATCGTCGTCACCGGCGCCGCACAGGGGATCGGCAAGGCAACGACAGAATTGGCCATTGAACTCGGGGCAAATGTCGTCGCCGTCGATCTCAACGGCGAGGCGCTAGGGCCGGCACTGGCGGCCTTGCCTGCGGAGCGGGTGATGAAGGTCGTCGGCAGCGTCACCGACGCTGAGCTGGCCGCAAGCACCGTCGCAGATGCCATCGACCGGTTCGGTTCGGTGAACGGACTGGTCAACAACGCCGGCATCATTCGTCCCGCGATGATCGAAAAGATGAGCATGCATCAATGGCAGGAGGTCATCGACGTTCATCTCACAGGCGCGTTCCTCTGGTTGCAGGC
>JBARNF010000909.1:0-5574 GCA_049802835.1 Bradyrhizobium sp. | reverse complement strand
TGTCGGCGCCGGTGCTCTCGGCGCGGGCCACGGCACGGTTGACGGCGCGGCGCAGCACCGCCTCCAGCCGGTCGTGGCTGGTGTGATGCAGATGGTCGGCCTTGGTGGCCGCGAACAAAATGCGGTCGATGCGGGGCCGGAACAGCGCCGACAGCACCGAGCTGCGGCCGACGCGGAAGCAATCGAGAATGCCGGTCAGCGCGGCCTCGAGATCGTGCAGTGCCTCCGGTCCGGCGTTGAACGCCGAGAGCGCATCGACCAGCACGATCTGGCGATCGAGTCGCGCGAAATGGTCGCGGAAAAACGGCCGGACAACGATGTCCTTGTAGGCCTCGAAGCGACGCACCATCATCGCCCACAGCGATCCGTCAGGCGCGTGCCCCTCGGCCGGCAGGTCGAGCGGCGCAAAGGTCAGCGCCGGCGATCCCGCGAGATTGCCGGGCATCAGGAACCGCCCCGGCGGCAGCAGGCTCATGGCGAAGCGCTCGTCCCGGCAGGCGCGCAGATAGTTCGTGAACAGGCGTGCGGCTTCGAGCGTCGCCGGCTCGTCCTCGCGGCCCTCGGCGGAGAGTGTGGCCACATGCGCGTGCCAGTCCCCGGCCAGATGTGCCCGCGGCTCGCTACGCGACAGCGCCATGCTTTCGCGCGCCCACTGCTCGTAGCTCTTGTTCAGAAGCGGCAGGTCGAGCAGCCACTCGCCGGGATAGTCGACGATGTCCAGTGTCAGGGTCCGTTCCGCGCCATTGCCGCGTTGGAATTCGATCACCAGGCGGAGCTCGCTGATGTCGACCGTCGAGCTCGGCCAGCGCCGCTCCGCGACCAGCGCCCGCACATGGCTCTCATAGGCAAAGCGCGGGACGCCGTCATCCGGTTGCGGCGCCAGATAGGCGCGCGCGATGCGGCCGGTGGCCAGCGCCTCGAATATGGGCAGGCGTCCGCCCCGGATCAGCCCGTGGATCAGCGCGGTGATGAACACGGTCTTGCCGGCCCGTGACAGCCCGGTGACGCCGAGGCGAACGGTCGGGTTGAAGAAGCTCTCGCCATAATCGAGCAAAGCGCGGGCCGAGAGCCGCGCTTCCTCGACGAGTTCGGAAAAGGACACCATGTGCAGGGAAGAATTCGCGAGTTGAAAAGGGCGTGAGCGACTTGTGAGAGGTGGCGATGCAAAACCCGGGATTCAAGCTCACATTTCCCGCGCGTTTTCGGGTAGAACAGGAGCTTCAACGGATCGTTGACCACTGGAAACCATAATCGTCCTGCTAAGTTTGTCCCGGCAAGCCAACGCCAGGTTCCTACATGACCGTCTTTCAACTGAAGCAGCTCGCCTCGACCTCCGTCCATGCCGCCACCGGTGCGATGCGGTGGAATTACGACAAGGTCGAGATGATCGCCGACGGCGTGGTCCACATCCTCGGGATCGCCGCCGGCCTGGTGGCCGCGACCGTGCTCGTCGTCCTGACCTCGATCTATGCCAGCCCGCTCGACATCGTCGTGGTGTCGATCTATGTCGCCGGCCTGCTGTCGATGCTGATCCTGTCGGCAACCTACAATCTGTGGCCGGTGTCGCCCACCAAATGGGTGCTGCGCCGCTTCGATCATTCCGCGATCTACGTGCTGATCGCGGCCACCTATACGCCATTCATCGCGGCGCTGAAGGACACGCTGTTCTCGGCGGCGTTGCTGCTCGGCGTCTGGGGCGTGGCCATTTTCGGCATCGTGCTGAAGCTGCGCTGGCCGGGTCGCTTTGACGCGCTGTCGATCGGGCTCTACCTGGCGCTCGGCTGGAGCGGCATCATGATGTACGACCGCGTCATCGCCGTCATGCCGACATCGGTGCTGGCCTGCGTGCTCGCCGGCGGCATCCTCTATAGCCTCGGCGTTATCTTCCACTCCTGGCGGCGCTTGCGTTTCCAGAACGCGATCTGGCATTCTTTTGTCCTGCTGGGCGCCGGCTTCCATTACACCGCGGTGCTGGACCTGGTTTTGGCATAAATATTTCGCGGGGAGGGCTTTGCATGCAGGTGACCGGCAAGATCGTAGTGGTCACCGGCGGAGCCCGCGGTATCGGCAAGGCGCTGTGCGAGGCCTTCGCGCTTGCCGGCGCGTCCAAGGTGGTGGTGGCCGATCTCGACGAGGCTGCGGCCAAGGCCGTTGCTGACGCGATCGGCGGCGCGGCCTTCAAATGCGACGTGGCGCAGGAGAAAGATATCCTTCATGTGATCGAGGAGACCGAACGACAGTTCGGCCCGATCGCGTTGTTCTGCTCCAACGCCGGCATCGGCGGCGGCTTCGATCCGTTGTCGGTGAACGTCGGCGGCAGCTCCGACGAGCCGTGGGCGCGCAGCTGGGCCATTCACGTGATGGCTCATGTCTACGCCGCGCGGCACCTGATCCCGCGCTACAAGACGCGCGGCGGCGGCTACTTCCTCAACACGATCTCGGCGGCCGGCTTGTTGTCGCAGGTCGGCAGCGCGCCTTATTCCACCACCAAGCATGCCGCGGTGGGGTTCGCCGAGAATCTCGCGATCTCGCACAAGGCCGACAACATCAAGATCTCGATCCTGTGCCCGCAGGGCGTCGACACCGACATGCTGCGCTCGATCCCGAAGGGGCCGCAATCCGGTGACGGCGACCTGACACCGGAGCAGGTCGCGCAGGATGTGCTGAAGGGACTTGCCGATGAGAGCTTCCTGATCCTGCCGCACCCGCAAGTGCTCGGCTACATGCGCAAGAAGACCGAAAATTACGACCGCTGGCTCGCCGGCATGGCCAAGATCCAGGCGAGGATGCGCGAGGAGTTCGGCAAGTAGTTGCCCGCGTGCGCATGTGGATGAGCCAGTAGGGTGGGCAAAGGCGCGCGTGCATACTGCGTGCGTCATGCCGCGCTCCCTCGCGCGCCGTGCCCACCATTTGCTCCGACTGCGGAGATCGACGGTGGGCACGCGACCGCCCTGCGGGCGGCTGCTTTGCCCACCCTACGGCAGCGTCGCTCAGGCGCGCGCGATTCACATCTCAAGCAGCTGATGACATGACCTCGCGGTCTCGCGGCGGATTGCGCCCGAGCTGTGCGGTCGACATGTCCCTCCTGATGAACGAAGGGCGCAGGGAATGCCGGGTGAGGGCTTCACCCATGGCCCGCCTGCGAAAAAAATGCAGGCGGCAGGTACCACAGGTGCCGCCGGATCAACCGGCATTCCCTGCGCGACGGTCTTCACGCTTATACGCAGTCTCCCTGGTGCGCCGGGCTTGTTGGCCACCATTCGCGACAATGCGCTTTCGCGCTTTGCGCGGGACACCAGCATCGGGGTGTCAGGACGCTGCGACTTCACGTCCGCAACAAAACCGTTCGTCCGCGTGCCCGAAGACACGCTGCGGCTCCATCGCGGCCATCGCTCCCCGCCTCGCGTGTCGTGACGATCGCGCGCAACGCCCCTCCGTACCGAGGCGGGATGCGCGGAAAGATCGTCCTGATTTGCCCGACGGCGCAAGGCCTCATGCTGCGGCATTTCAACACGACGGGCAATTTCGTCATGGCCCGCATGCGCAATCTGC
Organism: Bradyrhizobium sp.; assembly: GCA_049802835.1. Lineage (GTDB taxonomy): Bacteria > Pseudomonadota > Alphaproteobacteria > Rhizobiales > Xanthobacteraceae > Bradyrhizobium. Next base: position 2,022 of record JBARNF010000909.1, on the reverse strand, counting down.
CCGTCGGCCGCGTCGTCAACGCGACAGCTGCATCTCCTCTTCCGCGGCGCGCGACGCCTTCAGCGCGCGGGCATAGAGCATCAGGCCTTCGCGCACGGTGCGCTGCTCGGTCTTCGACAGCGATGACAGCGCGCCGCGAACCTGTTGGCGGCCGAATGCGTGCAGCGCGGCCAGCGTCCGTCGTCCCTTGGCGGTGAGCGACAGCGGCTTGATGCGGGCATCATCGGGATCGATCGTCTCCTGCAGCTCGCCGCCGTCGATCAGCTTCCGCACCATGCGGCTGACGCTGGATTTCTCCAGATGCAGAAACTCGCCGAGCTGCAGCGCCGTCATTGGTCCGCGCAGGCCGATCTCCAGGATGGAGTGAACCGCGGACGGCGGATGGTCGGTCGCGGCCACGGTTGCTTCCATGAAGCCGAGCTCCCGCACCATCAGGCGCGAAGCGGCACGGATGTCGTCGACCAGGGTGGCATCGGTCATCTTGATCTCCAGCGAAGATAGTTGTATCATACAACAAACTTCCGGCGCAATGGCGCGCCGGGCATCGAGCTGTGGAGAGCGCGCGATGAGTAACGCTGTGGCTCGCGTCGGGAGCGCCGTGTCATCCGAGGGGCGGATGCGCGGCAAGGTCTGCCTGGTCACCGGCGGCGGCACCGGCATCGGTCGGGCTGCGGCGCTCAGGATGGCGGCGGAAGGCGCCGAGGCGGTGCTGATCGCCGGCCGGCGCGAGGCCGAGCTGGAAGCGGTGGCCTCGGACTGCCGCGCCTTCGGCGCGGAGGCAATCGCCATCAGAACCGACGTGACACGGCAGGAGGAGGTCGAGCGCCTGGTCGAGACCGCGCTCGATCGCTATGGCCGGCTCGACGCCGCCTTCAACAATGCCGGTTTCCAGGAACGTCGGGCGCCGCTCGAGCAGCAGGGCGGCGGGATCTATGACGATGTGTTCGACGCCAACGTGCGATCGGTGTTTCTCTGCCTGCGCGCGCAACTGACAGCCATGTATGCGCGCGGACAAGGGCGCATCGTGATCAACGCCTCCGTAAGCGGGGTGCGCAATCCGAATGCCGGGCTCGCGCTCTATTCGGCATCGAAGGCCGCGGTCATTTCGCTGACCCGTTCGGCCGCGATGGAAGCAGCGCCGCTCGGCGTCCGCATCAACGCGATCGCGCCGGGACGTGTCGTCACCGACATGATGCTGCGCGCGGGGGTCGGCGATATCGCGGCCGTGGCCGCGGGCCTGCCGCTGCGCCGGATGGGACAGCCGGACGACATCGCAGAAGCCGTGGTATGGCTTTTGTCGGACGCTTCGGCCTATGTCGTCGGCCACGTGCTCGCGGCCGATGGCGGATTCCTGGCCTCGTGAGCCGGACGATCCGATCGGCGATTCGTGTCGACGTGACCAAGCTCCGCAAGCGGCGGGTGGAGCTCAGATCGGAGGCATCGGGCGAGCGTCGGACGGCCATCACGGCCATGCCGGATTTCAGTCGTTATCGGAGGGAGTTGCGGCGTGCGTGCGGCATCACTGCGTGCATCGCCGCCGCGCGCATCGTCGTTCTGACTAATTAGTTCTGTCAGCGAACGTCTGCGGGTGCTTCAAACCGTTTCGAAGTGCGGCCCTGCAAATGATCCGCAATCTCGCATGAAATCTCCTCAGCTCGGCACAATTTCCGCCGACGTTCGTCGGCTACCTGGACGTCAAGGGAACCGGTCGCAGGCATCGAGCACGTGTCATGACGGCGGTGACCCGACGTCTCGCGTGTTGTTCTGCGTAGCCTGGTTTTCCGTTGCAAGTCTCCGATTCCCACAAGACCGGCGCGTTCGCCGTGCGGACGAAGCGGCTGATGGTGACGCGCACTCACAAGGGCGTGACGCTCGCGCTTGTCGAGGTGCTGCTTTTGACCGTCATGGTGGCCGACGCGTCCGCACAGCAGACGATCAAGGCCAAGCCGACGGACGTCGTTCCGGGGCGGTCCGATCGCTTGTTCTTTCGCCACGTCACCGCGCGCAGCATCTATTACAACG
>JBARNF010000908.1:0-1872 GCA_049802835.1 Bradyrhizobium sp. | reverse complement strand
GCGGACCGTAATAGGGATTCACCGCCGCATTGCAGACGAGGATGTCGAGCTGGCCGTAATGCTTCACAGCGCCATCGATCAGGCCGTCGACCTCAGTGCGGCGCGAGATGTTGCAGGGAATGACGTGGGCGTCGCCGCCATTGGCGCGGATGCCATTCGCGACCTCCTCGCAGACCTCCGCCTTGCGGCTGGAGATCACGACCTTGGCGCCGAGTTGGGCAAGCAATTCGGCCGACGCCCGGCCGATGCCGCGGCTGGAGCCGGTGACGACGGCGACCTGGCCGGTGAGATTGAAGGGATTGGGGGTCATCGCTGCGGTCTCCGCGTCATTGCGAGGAGCGAAGCGACGAAGCAATCCAGAGTCGCGCGTGACGCCCTGGATTGCTTCGCTTCGCTCGCAATGACGGCTCAATCGATGGAAGAGCTCCGGGTCGACTACGCGCCCCGGAATGACTGCGCATGGATCAGATCAGCCCGCCGGCCTCGCTGACGCGGCGCATGTGATAGTCGGTGTCGCCGAACGTGGTCTCGATCATCGTCAGACGCTTGAAGTAGTGGCCGATCTTGGCCTCCATGGTCATGCCGATGCCGCCATGGAGCTGGATCGCCTGCTGGCCGACGAATTTGCCGGACTTGCCGATCTGCACTTTCGCCGCCGCAATCGCCGTGGCGCGCTCCTTGGCGTCGTCGAACTCGGCGGCCATGGTCGCGAACATCGACATCGAGCGCGCCTGCTCCAGCGCCACGAACATGTCGGAGGCGCGGTGCTGTAGCGACTGGAACGAGCCGATCGCGACGCCGAACTGCTTGCGCGTCTTGATGTACTCGACGGTGGTGTTGAGCGACTCGTCCATCAGGCCGACCGCTTCCGCGCACAGCGCGATGCGGGCCTCGTCGACGACGCGCTCGATCAGCGGCAGGCCGCCCGCGGGATCGCCGATCACGCTGTCGGCGCCAACCTCGACGCCGGTGAAGGTGATGTCGGCGGCGTGCAGCCCGTCCTGGGTCGGATAGCCCTTGCGGGTGACGCCCTTCGCATCGGCCGGCACGATGAACACGCCGATGCCGCTCTTGTCGCGCTGGCCGCCTGTGGTGCGCGCGGTCACGATCAGGGTGTCGGCATTCTCGCCGTTGAGGACGACGAACTTCTCGCCGTCGATGACCCAGCCGTCGCCCTTCGTCTTCGCGGACGTGGCGACATCGAACAGGTCATAGCGCGACTGCTTCTCGAGCTGGGCGAAGGCAAAGGTCTTGCTGCCGTCGATGATGCCGGGCAGATGCGCGGCCTTCTGCGCCGCCGAGCCGCCGTGGCGGAGGAAGCCGCCCGACAGCACCACGGTCGCCAGATACGGCTCGAGCACCAGCGCCCGGCCCAGCGCCTCCATCACGATCATGGTCTCGACGCCGCCGGCGCCGAAGCCGCCATCGTCCTCGGAGAACGGCAGGCCGAGCAGGCCCTGCTCGGCGAGCTTGGACCACATCGCCCGGCTCCAGCCGCCCTTCTCCTTCATGTACTGCTTGCGCTTGTCGAAATCATAGGCATCCGCCAGAAGGCCGTCGATGCTGTCCTTGAGGAGGCGCTGCTCCTCGCTGAGATCAAAATCCATGTGAGTTGCTCTCTCGAACGCGTGCGTTTGAAATTGGCAGCACTGCCGCCATTCATTCCGGCGTCTTCCCCGCCTTGTGCGAAATTGCGCACTGGGGCGGGGATCCAGTACTCACCGGCGCCTGTGATTCATCACGACCGCCGCGGAGTACTGGGTCCCCCGGCTGCGCGGGGGACGACATCGGTGTGTGTGGACCAGCCAGCTAAAGCCCCAGCACCGCCTTGGCGATGATGTTGCGCTGGATCTCGTTGGAGCCGCCGTAGAT
>JBARNF010000907.1:0-2352 GCA_049802835.1 Bradyrhizobium sp. | reverse complement strand
AAGCCGGGGTCCGAAAGCGACCTCAGACCATAGCGGGAATCCGGCAAGCTTCCGCATATTCCCGCTGCAGCTTCACAATCAAGTCCGCTACCGTCGGAATTTCGTCGATCAGATCGATTCCTTGACCCGCGCTCCACAGGTTCTTCCAGGGCTTTGCGCTCTCAGGCAGATGGTCGTGCCGCATGCCCTTGCCATTCAGCTCGGGCAAGGCGTCCGGATCGAGGCCAGCAGCGCGCAACGACGCGGCCAGCCAGTTCGCGGCCACGCCGGCAACCTTCTCAGTGTAAATCAGATCTGCCGACGTCTGCGATACGATCATGCGTTTGTACTCGTCGGGCGCCAGCGACTCCCTGGTGGCGATGAACCTGGTGCCGAGATAAGCCAGGTCGGCACCGAGCACTTCTGCCGCACGTATGGTGGCGCCGTCGGAAATGGCGCCGGCCATGACGATCGTTCCGTTGAAGATCGAGCGGACCTTGCGGATCAGTGCGAGGTGGCTGATCGTACCGGAGTGGCCGCCACCTCCAGCGCCGATGCAGATCAGGCCATCGACGCCAGCTGCGATAGCGCGTTCCGCGAACGGGATGCTGGTGATGTCGTGGAAGACCTTTATCCCACGATCATGCGCCTGTTGCACAATGATCTTGGGGTTGCCGCCGACGGTGATGACGATGTCGACGTTTTGTTCGGCGCATAGATCGAGGTGGCTCCCGATCTGGTCTTCCGGCGTCTTTGCAGACAGGTTCACGGCGAGCGGACCGACCGGTCCCGGCGCCTGCGCGGCGTGTTCGCGCAAATCCGCGGAGATCGTGCGCAGCCAGTCAGCGAACTCGTCGAACGAGCGGGCGTTCTGGCGTGGTAAGGCGCCAATCACGCCCGCCTTGCAGGCCTCGCGGACGAGATCGGGGCCGCTGACAAGGAACATTGGTGCGCAGACGGCGGGCAACGAAAGCGATTGCCGAAGCTTTGGATCGAGCGACATGAAGCTGCTCCTGGGCCGTTCGTCAGCCCTGATCCGGGGCGAACATCGGGATCATCGTCCCGTCCTCGGCGGGCTTGAATACGACGTAGACACGTTGCCCGATCCGCAGCGAATCGAGATCGCAATCGACGATATTGCTCAACATCGTGATGCCCTCGTCGAGCCGCACATAAGCGATCGCATAGGGCGTCGGACCGGCACGACGGGTGACGCTGACGCTGTAGATCTCACCCTTCCCGGTAGCGTCGCTCCATTCGGTGTCGCCGAGACAATAGGGGCAAAGCGGCCGCGGATACCAATGCGGCTTGCGGCAGGAAGCGCAGATCTTCACGCGAAACGACCCGATTGCCGTTGCGGCAAAGAATGGCGCGGTTGCGGTGTCGTGCACCGCTGAGCCGAGCGGGCGGTCCTGATACATCGTCGTCATCTCACGCGCGCTCCATGATCAGGGTGGCACTGCCATGGCGCGAGCCGAGCAAGCCGCCTGTGCCTTGGGCCAGGGCAAGGTTGCAAGCTGGGACCTGCACCTTGGCGTGGGCTTCGCCGCGCAGTTGGCGGACGGCCTCGATGACTTTGGTGATGCCGCCGCGATTGGCAGGATGGTTGTTGCAGAGTCCGCCGCCGTCGGTGTTGAACGGCAGCTTCCCGACTCCGGAAATCAGATTGCCATCCGCGACAAAAGGTCCGCCCTTGCCTTTCTCGCAAAACCCGAGATCTTCGATCTGCATCAGCACGGTGATTGTGAAGCTGTCGTAGATCGAGGCATATTGGATCTCGGAAGGCTTGACGCCGGCTTCCTCGAACGCGCGGGGACCGGACCACGCCGCGCCCGAGAACGTCAGGTCGACCTGCCCGTTGAGCTGACCCTTGATCGCTTCGCCGGCGCCGAGAATATTGACGACGGGTCGCTTGAGCGAGCGCGCGATCTCGGGACGGACGACGACCAGGGCACCGCCGCCATCACTGACGACGCAGCAGTCGAGGCGATGCAAGGGATCGGAAATCATCGGCGAGGCCAGGACATCGTCGACCGAGACCTGATCGCGCAACATCGCATTCGGATTGTACTGCGCGTGGGTGGCGGCCGCGACCTTGATCCATGCCAGTTGCTCGCTCGTCGTGCCGTACTCGTACATGTGCCGCGCCGCAGCGAGCGCATACATGTTGACCGTCACGGGAGCATACGGCGCTTCCCAGGGTACATCGGGCGTTCCCGCGCCGATGAGTCTTGGCGCTACGCCGCTTGATCCCTCGCTCCGCGGCCGCCCCGCGAGCGTGATCAGGGCCACGTTACACTTGCCCATGGCAATCGCCTGGGCGGCATGCGAGACGTGAATCAAATAGGCGGACCCGCCGGTGTCGGTGCTGTC
>JBARNF010000906.1:0-1735 GCA_049802835.1 Bradyrhizobium sp. | reverse complement strand
GGCCTCGGTCGCTGCGTGCGCCGCCGGCGGCGCAGCGGCGGCCTGCGGCTGGAGCGGCGGCGCCGGCTCACGTTTCTGGTAGGCGTCCGGCAGCGTGTAGCCGAGATCGAAGGTGAGCCAGGCTTTTTCCCGGGTTGCGACCACGCGCTGGACCAGGAGGCGCAGCACCCACGGCTCGGTCGGATCGAGGGCGAACTCCGCGGGCACCACGAACAGCGCAATCTCGGGGAACTCAGGCGCGCCGGCGGCGGCAAGGCTCCCCAGCCTGGTGTGGTCGCGGTCGCGGAAGCGGATGCTGTTGGTGTCCTGGATCAGTTCGATGCGGTCGAAGATGCCGCCACGGACATAGGCCGCTCCCTTGAACGAATACCGGCCCGATCCGGCGACGACCAGCGCCTGCTGGCCGGGCTTAAGCCGGCCGGCCAGCCGGACGAAGCCATCATCACCGAGCAGGCTGCGACCGATGGTCGGCACCGCGACGTCGGCAACGTAGAGATCGATAAAGCTGTCGTCGGGATCGCCCTCCTCGGGATGCGCGGCCGCATCTGCGTTGCCCGATTTTTCGAAGGCCTTGTTGACGTCGGCAATGGTGAGGGTCAGCCGGCGGACCGAACCGTCACCGACGAGGCTCGCCCAATCGCGAATCTCGCTCTTTCCGGGATCGATCACCTTGGCGGCCTGCGGCGCCGCGCTGGCGGTGGCGCTAGCTGGAGCGCCGAGCCGGCCGCTCCTGATCAGCTTGGTTGCGGAGCGGACGATGCTGTCGCCCATCACCAGCACGGTAACGGTGGCGCCACTGACGATGTCGACCTGCGGCGACGGCGCTGAGCCGCTCGCGACGCGGCCCATGTCGGTGCCGATCAACTTGTTGACCGCCTCCAGTATCCGCGCGACCGGAATGCCCACGAGCACGATGGGTTCCTTGTGCTCGACGAGCTTGAGGCCGGTAATCACCCCCTTCGGATCGATGCCGATCAACAGCTGGATCGGCTTGCCGGAGTAGCCGATGGCGTTGGCAAAGTCGGAATTCAGGTAGACGAAACCGGCGAGTTGATCATCCTTGTAGGCGGGCGCAATCGCAGGATCGCCCTGCACCGGCCCGAAACGGTTGGCGCCCGGCACCAGTTCTGCCGGCTCGGCCTTGGCCAGGTAGTCGTTCAGCCGGCCGGCGGCGCAGGCCTCGCCGAGGCCAACGAACCAGCCGAGAACGGCCAGGGCTGCAACTACGACAATGAGATTGACGGATTTGTTCAAAGCGCATGGTTCCAGAATTCAGCAGAACGCCGTTGTTCTGGAGTGCGAGCGTCATAGTCCGCGACATCTTGCTTAGGGCACCGCGCAGCTCGCTGTTTGCGCTGGATCAAACTGCGGAATTGTTGTCGAGTCAAACTCCAATGAAATGGTATTGGACATGCGCAGTGAGCCGCTTCTGACCGCCGTGCCGCCAGATCCGGTGCAGAACCTGGCCGAGTTCTACGCGATCGCGTTCGATTTTGCGCAAAAGGCTGTCCAGCGCTACGGTGAGCTTGCCGCAAGAGACGACGGCGGCTTTGCTCCGTTGCGCCGCGTCTTCGAAGCGCTGGTCACGCGTGAGCGCGATCGTGCCGCAACTCTCGCGACCGCATGCCGCGCCGCATGCGGCAAGCCTCCGGACGCGAGCGATCTGCGCTGGGCTCCGCTTGATCTCATTCCGGCCGCGGAACTGGCCGAGGTCGGGAACTCCGGATTGTCGACC
>JBARNF010000905.1:0-1959 GCA_049802835.1 Bradyrhizobium sp. | reverse complement strand
CTGCTCAACCGCGTTCCGGAATCAGGCAAAATCCACATCGTGCAGAATGGCATTGTCCGCCCGAAAGAGCCGGTGCTGCAGGAATGGCAGAAGACACTTTTTCTGCGCAATGAACCACCCGAGGTGCGCGGCTGGCTGCTGGAGGTCATGAAATGCGTTGAGGCTCTCGGAAAACCCGAGTTCACCCTTGATGACGTCTATGCTTTCGCGGACCATCTGCGCGGCCTCTATCCTGACAACCAAAACGTTCGGCCGAAGATACGTCAGCAGCTTCAATTTTTGCGCGATCAAGGTTTCATCGAGTTCATATCCCGCGGACAATACCGCTTACGGAAATAGGAACGGCGCTATGGCTTGGTTTCTCAACGTCTATCGTTGCGAGAGATGCAAAGAGATTTGGACCGACGAGTGGTCCTGCATGTGTGACGACGAATGCCCGAATTGCGGCGCTCGGGATATGTCACCGTTCAGAAGCGAGGACCTGACCGAGTTGGTCTTGCAGGAGAACGATCAGTTCATTGTCTTGCGTTCGCCTGACACTGCCGAGCACGATCCGGACTACGAGGAGCTTGGTCGCTTTCCGACACGCGCAAAGGCCGAAGGGTTTCTCGCCGACCTTGACCCGCGTTGAGCTATCAGGGCGGCAAACGCCGGCCTCCGGTCATGCATTCCGGGCTCGCGCTCTTTAGGGCGCGCCCCCCGGAATGACGGCGCGAGATCATCGACCGCCATTCAATACGTCCGCCCCTTCGGCGCCCGCGCATCATAGTGAAAGCGCTTGCCGCCTTCGGCGACGCCGTCGAGGAACGCGCCGACCTCGCGGTTCAAAAACTCCACATCCGCCGGAAACAGCCCCGCAGCCGACGCGTGGCCGGTGATGCTGCCGGGCGAGATCGTCTTCATCGTCACGTCGGGAATGTTCTTTCCCATCTCGATCGGCTCGAACTCGGGATTGAGCAGGTCCTTGGTGCCGGTGAGGATCAGGGTCTTCGCCTTGATCGACGCCAGCGCCTTCGCGGTGTCGCCATTGAAGCCCGGCGTGGTGCCGACATCGTGCTGCTCATAGGCCCAGGTCTGGTAGATCCAGTCGTTGGCGTCGAACGCCTTCAGCGCCGCCGTCTCCTGCTGCTCCATCCAGGGCAGCACGTCGAGCCCGTTCCTGAACTGCGCGGCATACATGTCCGGCGTGCGCGCGGCGAGCAGGGTGACGATGTCGCGCCAGACGCGGATGCCCTGCTCCGGCGGCGTCTCGTAGTTGCCGCCCTTCCAGGCGGCATCGGCCATGATCGCCTTGCGCGAGGCGGCCAGCACCGCGACGTTCCAGGCCGGCGTCTTCGCCAGCGGCACGATCGCCACCAGCGCATCCATCATGTCGGGATGGCTGACGCCCCATTGCAAGGTCTGCATGCCGCCCATCGACGGGCCGATCACCGCGACGACATGGTCGATGCCGAGCTTCTCCCTGAGCAGCCGGACCTGCGACTCCACCATGTCGCGGATCGCGAACTTCGGAAACGCCATGCGCGCCTGCAGCTTCGAATTGCTCGGCGAGGTCGACAGCCCGTTGGCGATCGCATCGGTGCAGATCACGAAGTACTTGTCGGTGTCGAGCGCCTTGCCCGGCCCGATCATGAAGTCGAGCCGGTGATGATTGCCCGAGATCGCCGTCACCATCAGGATGGCGTTTGACTTCTGCGCATTGAGCGTGCCGTGGGTGACGTAGGAGATGGCGAAGTCCCTGATCACCTCGCCGCTTTCGAGCTTGAGGTCGCCCTCGGCGTAGAGCTGGTGCGGCGGCTGCTGCGGGGTGTGGGCGGCGGCCGGCCCTGCGATCAGCAGCAGCGCGGCACATGCGGCAATGCACGATCTGGTCGTCACGTGGAACCTCCCATCATGATCGAAGCGCTTGGCGCGCCTTCTCGTGTTTGGCCGCCGCAGCATAGGAGCTGGTGGTGAAGC
>JBARNF010000904.1:0-7199 GCA_049802835.1 Bradyrhizobium sp. | reverse complement strand
GGCTTGTCGTGAACGAGACTGTCGGGATCGAAGCGAGACAGCGGCTGGTTGACGGCGCCGGGAATGTGACCGCCCTTGAATTCATGCGGCTCGCGAACGTCAACAATGACGCAAGCGCGCTCGCGATGGGCCCGCACCAGCTCCTCGTGCTCGATCGCCGGCACGCTGGTCGATCCCGTAAGCTTGTTGAACAATCCAGCTAGCATCGTGGAAACCTCTCAATGTGTGATCAAGCGTCGGTCACGGGGCAAAAGTTAGCCCTGAGCGCGCCGTGCTTTGGCCTCGGACGACTCGACCCAGACAAAGAACGCGCCCGCACCGATTGCAAGCGCGGCAAACCAGACCGCATCCGGCACGCCGGTGATGTCGGGCAGCCGCACCTTGCCGAGCGTCCAAACGTTGAGAACGTGGGCCTTCACCCAGTCGAAGCTCAGCGCATAGAGGATCGCGCCGACGATCATGCCGAACGCGCCGACCGCTGCGTGCACGCTGCCGCTGGCGATGGCACCGAGCGCGGTCCCCGGGCAGTAGCCGTAGACGACCATGCCGATGCCGAACAATGCCGCACCGAGCGCGACGGCCAACATGTTGGCGTCCTTGACGTAGTATTTGGTGTTCCCGGTGTCGACCAGCAGCAGCACGCCGATGCCGCCGACCACGATCGCGGTGCCCATCACCTTCAGCACCGTGAAGTCGCGCAGGCGGAACTGGTTCTCGATCACGTTGCAGCTCGTGACCTTGCCCTGCTGCAGCAGATAGCCGAACACGGCGCCCATCAGCAGCGGGCCGGCAATGCTCATCACTGACGTCATGACCTTCTCCTATGCCTTGCGGAACATCATGCGCGATACCAACAGGCCGGACGCGAACATCACCGCCAGGAACAGCCAGCTGGAAAGCGCCAGTTGCAGGCCGCCGGAGATGCCGTGGCCACTGGTACAGCCGCCGGCAAGACGCGCGCCATACATGATGACGATGCCGCCGAGGAACGCAGCGACGAAGCGCTTGAACACGGAGGGACCGAAGCGCTCTTTCCAGACCTCGGGCACCAGTTCGAGCCGCCACGTGCCCGAAATGATTGCTGACACGAACGCGCCGAGCGGAATGCCGACCAGGAACCAGACCCCGTAGTCCCATTTCAGCGGCATCGACTTCCAATAGCTGTTGGCGGCGACAGCGTCGGATCCGATCACCGGGGCAGCAAACAACGATGCAATACGCGAAAAGGCGGTCGTGACGCCAAGCGGGTCGCCGAACCCGGCAAAGGCCACCCAGCTGAGAATACCGATACCTGTGCCGACCAGATAGGGCGACCAGTCGATCCGCCCCGCCTTCCGTCCATCCTTGACCATCACGTCGGTCATCATCGTCATGACGCGTCCTCCCTGCTGGCGCGGCACAGTGCCACGACGTCATTATATGCGTATATTCGCATTTGTGAAGGTAATAATTCGCCCATTGCGGGTGGGCCGCAAGGCGGGGCCGTGCGCCAGCCTGGCTGCGAGGAGGAGCGGTTCAAGACGAGATCGGTGACAGCAGCACCGAGCAAGTCGCCGCGGCGCATGATCCGCGCGGTCAACGCTCCGTTCATGCCGGCGCCGAGCTCGCAGCCATCACAACGATGCCACTCGATCGCGCAGCTTGCCGCTCCGGCGCGAGAAGCCCTCGAATTGAGCTTGCACGCCAGCGCGACCACCGGCGCCAGCGCCAGCGAGGGGTGGCCGGGCTTGCGCACCTGTCAAGCGCCCGATCCTCGCCGGTGAAATGGCGGCGATGTCGGACCTGCGCGGCTCGCAGCGGCGCGATGTCCTAGGCCGCCCTCACGCCGGCGATGAACTTCTTCACTTCCGTGCTCAGTCTGGCACTGTCGCCAGCCAGCGACTTCGCGGCTGCCAGAACCTGGGACGCAGCCGTGCCGGTATCGGTTGCGCCGCGCTGCACATCCGCAACGTTGGCCGAGACCTGCTGCGTCCCCGACGCCGCGTGCTGGACGTTGCGCGAAATCTCCTGCGTCGCGGCGCCCTGCTGCTCCACGGCCGATGCGATCGTCGACGAAATCTCCTGCAGCTTCTCGATCGTGATGCTGATGTCGCGGATCGCACCAACCGATTGCTGGGTGGCGGACTGGATGCCGGATATCTGCTGGCCGATCTCGCCGGTGGCCTTGGCCGTCTGTTCGGCCAGCGCCTTGACCTCGGATGCGACCACGGCAAACCCGCGACCGGCCTCGCCGGCGCGCGCGGCCTCGATCGTTGCATTGAGCGCGAGCAGATTCGTCTGCCCAGCGATCGTGTTGATGAGTTCGACAACGTCTCCGATTCGCGCAGCAGACTTCGAGAGCTCGCTGACCTGCTCATTGGTCTTGCGGGCCTGCGCCACCGCCTCGTTGGCCATGCGGGCCGAATCCTGGACTTGCCTGCTGATCTCGTTGACGGATGCAGAAAGCTCCTCGGTCGCAGATGCTACCGACTGCACATTGGTGCAGGCTTCCTCGGACGCGGCGGTGACGGACGTCGCCAGGTTCTGCGCGCGGGTGGCCGTGTTGCTGAGCCCGCCGGCGTGACCTTCCAATGTGCTTGATGCCGAGGACACGGTTTCGACGATCTCGCCCACCGCAGCCTCGAAGCGGCCGGTGATCTCGTCAAGCCGCCGGCTGCGCTCCAGCTTCACCGCCGCCTCTTTCGACGCGATATCGTCGGCATGCTTCTTGGCGATCAAGGCGGTCTTGAAGACCTCCAGGGCATCGGCCATCATGCCCACTTCGGTCTTCTGGCCGCGATGGGGGATCTCCGTTGCCAGGTTACCCTCGCCGAGCGCCTGCATGGGCCGGATGATCGAGGCGATGCACCGGGAAATGTCACGAATGAACCAGCTCCCGATCCCGATGCCGGCGAGAACGGCAAGGACGATGATCGTCGACATCAATGCGAATGCCTGGGCATAGCCATCGGCGGCGATCTTCGTCTCGTCGTCAGCGCTGCGATTGTTGAGATCGATCAGCTTTCGCAGGTATTCGTCCGACTGATTGGCGACGCTCCGGACCGTCTTGTTGAACAAATCGCTCGCCTGCTTGGTCGCATTGCCGTTCCCAGCGCGCAGAACCTCGAGCACACCATCGGCCGCCTTGACGTATTGCTCCCAGCCCCGCGACCAGCTCTCGAACAGGCGGCCCTCCTCGGCCGACGAAATCATCGCCTCGTAGGAGCGGCGCGCCGCCGCGATCGCGGCGAGCGTTGCTTTCATATTGCGGTCGAGATTGTCCCTTTCCTCAGCCGTATCGGCGGTCATGTAGGCGCGGAGCTGCGCGCGATTGAGATTGATCGCGGACCGCAACTCGCCGAGAACGCGCACGCTCGGCAGCCAGTTCCTGGTGATCTGTTCGGTATGCGTGTTGATCGTTTGCATGCCGCGTACGGCCAGCAATCCGACGATGGTCATCGCCCCCAGCAGCAGCGCAATGACGGCCGCCATTTTTGCTCGAATCGAGAGTTGCGACATTTCGCGTGCCTTTCGTTGCCCCGGCGATTCGTGTCGGCTCACCGCATGATGGCGCCGTGCCGCTCGCGACGGTAACACCCGACCTTCGCGAATTGGTTAACAGGCCGGGATATGCAAACATCGTTCAATACGAACAACCCGGCTTGCTCACAACGATTCATGAAAGGTTCGCGACGGGCGACTGAGCCGGGCTCTGCGCCGGCTTGGCTGCGAACAGCCAACGATCCACGACGAGATCGGTGATGGCCGCACCGAGCCACATACCACCGAGCACGATCCACGCTGTCAGCGCGAACACCGATGCTCCGGTCACGCCGGCGCCGACGGCGCAGCCGCCGGCCAGCATCGCGCCAAACCCCATGAGGACGGCGCCGATCAGATAGCGGCGCATGCCGCGCCCGTCGGAGAAGCCTTCGAGATTGAGCTCGTGCGCCAGCGCGGCCGCGATGAAGGAGCCGATGAAAACGCCAGGGATGATGCCGAGATCGAAGCCCGGCTTCAGCTGCGGACCGGCCAGCACCTGCATCAGCAGCTCAGCCGAGGGACCGCTGAAAGTGAGGCTCTTCAGCGGCACCGGCGCGAACGACGCCTGCCCGAGCTGGTAGGTCAGGAGCCAGCCGGCCGCGACCGCAGCGCCCGCGGCCACCGCAGAGGGCAGGATCCGGCGCTCCACCTGGAATTTCGACACGGCGGCGAGCCCGGCGAGAAACCACAGCATTCCAAAGCCGAGCTTCTCGGGCGCGCCGCCGCCGAACACGCTCATGATGTCGCGCGACGGTCCGCCATCGACGAGCCAGAGATTGGTGAGCCACTCGCGCAGCGGTGAGAGCAGGCCGTGATAGGCGGACTGCGCGGTCACCGCGAAGATCAGGCCCGACAGCAGCGCCCGCAGATTGCCGTTGGCCGAGAGCACCAGCAGCCGGCTGGCGCAGCCGCGCGCCAGGATCATGCCGCAGCCGAACATGGTGCCGCCGATCATCGCACCGGAAATGCTGCCCTGCTGCGCCAGCTGGCGCGCCTCCGAGACGTCGAGCACGCCCATCGCCACCAGCGCCTGAGTGCCGAGCAGCGCCGAGGCGAAGGTCAGCAGCCAGACGGCGAGGCGCGGGCCGCCCTGCCCGCGCGCGAACTCGATCGTGGCCGCGCGCAGGCAGAAGCGGCTGCGCTGGGCGAAGAAGCCGAACGCACCGCCGACCACGAGCCCGCAGAGGAGCGAGACCAACTCCTCGCCCAGAAGATCGATCAATGACGTGATCACGGGCGCTCTCGTCGTTCGGGTCTGCCGCTCAACGCGCGTTGGACGCGAGCATCGGCAAAGGCAGGCGCTGCATCACGGGCGCAGATAGGCGTATCCGCTCTGCTGCAGCTCGGTGAGACGGACCACGCCGCCCTTGTCCGCCACCGCGAAGCCCGGCAGCAGGTCGTCCAGTTTCACGCCTTGCGCCTTCATGGTGTTGGCACACGCGTCGAAACCGACACCCGCCTTGATCAGGCGTTCGACAAGCGCGGAGATGGTCTGATCTGCCGAGATCGCATGAAAGGCGCGCAGGCCCGGACCATGAATCACGACCCGGATGTCCGCGCGTCCCGGCCCTCCGGTTCCATCGACGTGGTTCTGGACATTGCCGAGAACGAACAGCGCGCGATCCTGATCAGCAAGATGATAGACAACGCGCTGCCGCGCAGTCTCCGTCGCCGCGCGCGCACTGGCCACGCCGAGCATTCCGAACAGGCCGGCGAAACCGGCTTGCATCAACGATCGTCTTTCCATGACTCTTCTCCTAACGCGCGGCTGCAATGAAAGCTGCGATGCGATCGGCGGCATCCTCAGCGGCGAGATCACGAAAGAAGTGATCCGCATCGTCGACAGTCTCCAGCCGGACGCGGCTCCCGGCGCGTGACGCCAGCGGCTCGAACGATGCTGCAACATCGGGCACCGTCTTGTCCTGCGCGGCCGCCAGCACCAGCACCGGGAAGCGCACATCCCCGATCAGCGCTGCGGTGTCCTGGCGCCGGTCGGCGCGATAGAACGCGGCGAAGGCGCGCGCGGTCACCCTGGCGTCGCGGCAATAGATGAAGCCCGGCACGGACATCCATTCGCCGCCCCGTCCTGCGGAGACCGCAGCTTCCGCCTTGTCGATCAGCGGCGCCAGCGGCTGGCCGTAGCTCTCCGCATAGGCCGCTCTCAGGCTGGCCTCGATGCCGGCGGTGGACGGCGCCAGCATGATCGCACCTTCGATTTCCGCTTTCGGATTCGAGATGAGATAACGCGCCACCTGGTTGGCGCCACGCGAATGCCCGAGCACGAACACGCGCGACGACGTCTTGCGCGCCTCGGTCACCCAGGCCGCGATCTCCGCGATCGCATCGTCCGGTGTGTAGTCGTGATCCCTGGCGCAATCGTACATGCTGGTGCGGCGATCGAGGCCGAGCACGAGGTTGTGCGCGAGCGCGGCGATGCCGCGCTCGGCCAAGGCCTTGGACAGCCCCTGGACGGTCTCCATGTCCTTGTGCGCGAGCGTGCCGTGGGTCATCAGCACGAGCGGGACATCCGGCCCCGATTGCGCCGGCAGCCGCAAGGTGCCGAGCGCGACGCGGCCACCGATGACGAGCTCGCGCGGCTCGTCCGCGGCGAGCGCGACCGATGCCACCAACGAGACGACGAGAGCGAGCCACCACCGCATTGCAAGACCCTTCAGGGACGCACGATTGTCCAGTTCTTCTCAGCCAGCTCCAGCAAGGTCGCGACCCCGGTGTTGACGACCGTGACGCCGTCGAGCAGAGGCGGCTGCCGTCCCTCCTTGCTCGCGAGCGTCTCCAGCGTATTGCCGCAAGCGATGAAGCTGACGTTTGGCATCGACTTGGCAAAGCCGAGCACACGCTCCTTCACCGGCGACCGGTCGGCCAGCACCATGTCGAGCCCGCCATTGAAGGCGACGATCACGATCTCGACCTCGCCGCCTTGGCCTGAATAGTGACGGGAGACATTGGCGGCGACGTCGAGCACGGCCCGCATCTTCGCCGGATCCTCGTCGCTGATCTGCAGCGCGAGCCTATGAGGCTCGGCCGCCGCGGCAATGGACGCAGCCACGCTGCCGGCCAGGACTACGGATACGACCGCCAACAGCATCTGGCGGCGGCTGCATCCGGCAATCGTCACTCGACGCCTCGGGGCTTGCCGTCCTTGTCTTCCGGCGTGACGTCGACCGCCGTCGCACGGCCCGTGATCTTGACCGGTGCGATGCAGTTCTTCATGCACGGCTCCTTCTGCCAGAATCCTTTCTCGCTCGTCGCCCGGTCGTCCATGACGAAGCCGGACTCGTTCGGCATCTTGATCGCGGCGAGATTGGCGTTGCTCAGCTCGAAATTCTGGTCGGTGACGACGTCGTTCAGATACAGCACATAGGCCACCAGCGCGTAGTATTCGTCAGCCTTCAGCGATTGAGGACTGCCGAACGGCATCGCGTGGCGGACGTAGTCGAACAAGGTCGAGGCGTAGGGCCAGTAGGAGCCGACCGTCTTGACCGGATTGTCTGATGTCAGCGATCCCTTGCCGCCGGCGAGCACCGGCCAGCGGCCGGCGCCCTCGCCGAACTCGCCGTGGCAGCTCGCGCAATTGTCCATGAACAGCTTCTCGCCCTGCGCGACGGTGCCCTTGCCGACCGGCAATCCCTGCCCATCGGGCCGCACGTCGATGTCCC
>JBARNF010000903.1:0-4563 GCA_049802835.1 Bradyrhizobium sp. | reverse complement strand
GATCCACAGTGCCCGCCAAACAAAACGGGCGCCCGCGAGGGCGCCCGTTCGTATTGGAGACCAATGAGTCCGGCCGCGGCCGGATCCGCCAGATCAGCGCTTCGAGAACTGGAAGGAGCGGCGGGCCTTGGCCTTGCCGTACTTCTTACGCTCGACGACGCGCGAGTCGCGGGTCAGGAAGCCGCCCTTCTTGAGGACGCCGCGCAGCTCCGGCTCGAAGTTGGTCAGCGCCTTGGAGATACCGTGGCGCACCGCGCCGGCCTGGCCGGACAGACCGCCACCGGCGACCGTGCAGATCACGTCATACTGGCCGTTGCGGGCCGCGGCGACGATCGGCTGCTGGATCATCATGCGCAGCACCGGACGGGCGAAGTAGACCTCGATGTCACGGGTGTTGACGGTGACCTTGCCGGAGCCAGGCTTGATCCAGACGCGGGCGACCGCGTCCTTGCGCTTGCCGGTGGCATAGGCGCGGCCGAACTTGTCGACCTTCTTCTCATACTTCGGAGCGTCCGGAGCGGAAACCGCGCCCTTGAGCTGCGACAGCTGATCGAGAGACTGGATGCTTTCGGCCATCTTATGCGGCCCTCGTGTTCTTGCGGTTCAACTTCGCGATGTCGAGCTTCTCGGGGCTCTGCGCCTCGTGCGGATGATCGGGTCCGCCATAGACACGCAGGTTGCCCATCTGCACGCGGCCGAGCGGCCCGCGCGGGATCATGCGCTCGATGGCCTTCTCGATCACGCGCTCCGGGAAGCGGCCCTCGAGGATCTGGCGCGCGGTGCGCTCCTTGACGTGACCGACATAGCCGGTGTGCTTGTAGTACACCTTCTGCTCACGCTTGCGGCCGGTCAGCACGGCATGCGCGGCATTGACGATGATGACGTTGTCGCCGCAGTCGACGTGCGGGGTATAGATCGGGAGGTGCTTGCCGCGCAGCCGCATGGCGACCAGCGTGGCGAGACGGCCGACGACCAGACCCTTGGCGTCGATCACGACCCACTTCTTCTGGACCTCGGCCGGCTTTGCCGAAAAGGTTTTCATGAGAGATATCCGTGACAGGGAGAATGCGGCGCGGGTGACGCGCCGAACTGGTCGCAGCTTCTAGAGAAGCCGCCCGCGTTCGTCAACGCCATCAACGCAAAATTACATGAACTATAACAATGGCTTATAAATATGGTGCTATATTACCCTCGAAATCCTCACGTATTCGGAATGGAATAGGTCGCCGTCACATGGGCGATCGGATCGGGCGATTCCCCTGACAGCAGCGTGACTTCGCCGACCGCGAGCCGCCTGCCGAGCTTGAGCAGCCGCGCCTCCGCCAGCACGTCGGCGCCGGCCGCGCCCTTGCGCAGGAAGTTGATGTTGAGATTGGTGGTAACGGCGAGCCCGACCGGGCCGATCGCCGACAGCAGCACCACGTACATCGCGAAGTCGGCCAGCGCCATCAGGGTCGGCCCGGACACCGTGCCGCCGGGACGCAGCATGCGCTCGTCGAAGCGCTGGCGCATCCGGCAGCTCCTGCCGTCGGCGCTCTCGATGGAAATGTCGCCGCCGGTGCGGAACGCCTGCGGAAATTCCGCGTGCAGGAACGCCTCGAGTTCCGCAATGGTCATCTTCGCCGTCATGTCTCCCCCTGCTCTCGTCCTTGGACATCTGTTACATTAGCCGTCGTGATGCGCCCAACCGGAAAAATCGGATGCCTGTTTCTGCGACCAGCGCCGCTCTTGCTTCTTCCGACGCGCCGATCCTGCTGCGCGAGATGGCAGGCCCGGTCGCCGTGCTGACGCTGAACCGCCCGGCGCAGCGCAACAGCCTGTCGGAGGCACTGATCGCAGAGCTGCACCAGGCGCTGGCCGAGATCGGCTCCGACAGGGCGGTGCGCGCCGTCGTCATCGCCGCCAATGGTCCGGCCTTCTGCGCCGGCCATGATCTGAAGGAACTCACCGCCCATCGCGGCGATGCCGACCGCGGCCGCGCCTTCTTCGCCAGGCTGATGAACGCCTGCAGCGCGATGATGCAGGCGATCGTGCAGCTGCCGAAACCGGTCGTCGCCTCGGTGCAGGGCATCGCTACCGCGGCCGGCTGCCAGCTGGTCGCGAGCTGCGATCTCGCCGTCGCCTCCGAGGCGGCTGCCTTCGCCACGCCGGGCGTCGACATCGGCCTGTTCTGCTCGACGCCGATGGTGGCGCTGTCGCGCAACGTGCCCCGCAAACAGGCGATGGAGATGCTGCTGACCGGCGAGCCGGTTCCGGCGGCCCGCGCCCGCGACATGGGGCTGGTCAATCGCGTAGTTCCGGCCGGAACCGAGCGCGACGCTGCGCTCGCCCTGGCGCAACAGGTCGCGCGCAAATCCGCTCACACGATCAAGCTCGGCAAGGAGGCGTTCTACCGCCAGGCCGAGATGAGCCTTGCCGACGCCTATCGTTATGCGGCAGAGGTGATGACGCAGAACATGATGGCCCGCGACGCGGAAGAAGGCATCCAGGCCTTCATCGAAAAGCGCACACCGACTTGGCGGGACGAGTGACGCTCGCCGCTCTCTCCTCCGTCATTGCGAGCGGAGCGACGCAATCCAGAGTCCCACCCGAGCCCCTGGATTGCTTCGTCGCAAGTGCTCCTCGCAATGACGGTCTCAGTAACTTTGTCATTCCGGGGCGATGCAAAGCATCGAACCCGGAATCTCGCGATTGTTGAACTCAGCTCGAGATTCCGGGTTCGCCCTTCGGGCGCCCCGGAATGACGACAACTAACAGATTGCACGCCAATGAATCACGACACCTATCCTGACGACTACATCCGCGGCATCCTCAACGGCGTGAAGGCGATCGCGATGGTCGGTGCCTCGCCTTCGGAAGTGCGGCCGAGCTTCTTCGCCTTCAAATATCTGGTGCAGCGCGGCTACGACATGATCCCGGTCAACCCCGGCCATGTCGGCAAGAGCCTGATGGGCCGGCCCTTCGTGGCCTCGCTCGCCGATATCGGCCGTCCGATCGACATGATCGACATCTTCCGCAGCTCTGTGCATATCATGCCCGTCGTCGACGAGGCCTTGGCGCTACAGCCGCTGCCGAAGGTGATCTGGATGCAGCTCGGCGCGCGCGACGACGCTGCCGCCGCCAAGGCCGAGGCGGCCGGGCTGAAGGTGGTCATGAACCGCTGTCCGAAGATCGAGTATGGCCGGCTGTCGTCCGAGATCTCCTGGATGGGCGTCAATTCGCGCAC
This sequence comes from Bradyrhizobium sp., assembly GCA_049802835.1. GTDB lineage: Bacteria > Pseudomonadota > Alphaproteobacteria > Rhizobiales > Xanthobacteraceae > Bradyrhizobium. Next base: position 1,337 of record JBARNF010000903.1, on the reverse strand, counting down.
CATCAGCGCCAAGCGCGCGCCGATCCCGACGCAGGGCATGCGGCTGTCGCTGAACCGCACCAGCGTCGGGGGCGGCGCCACCTCGGCCGCCGACCGCGCCGCCAAGGACAGAAGCGATCCATCCTGACGCATCTGCGAAAGGATCGTGTCGCCGCAGTGGCGCGACACAGCAACGCATTTCAAATCCGAGCGATTGTCGCCAGCCGCCTTGACGGCATCATGCCCGGTGGCAAATGTCCTCCGCCGGGATGACGCGGAGGCGCACGACGGCGCGCTATCGACACCGTCTCCCATCATCGATCCGTCGCGCCAGCCGGCGCCGCCGCGCGAGGGATCAAGACAAGAGGAAACATCATGACCGATCGTGCCCCGGGTTTCGCCACCCTCGCCATTCACGCCGGCGCCCAGCCCGACCCGACCACCGGCGCGCGGGCGACGCCGATCTATCAGACCACGTCGTTCGTCTTCAACGATGCCGACCACGCCGCCTCGCTGTTCGGGCTGCAGGCGTTCGGCAATATCTACACCCGCATCGGCAATCCGACCAACGCTGTGCTGGAGGAGCGCGTCGCAGCGCTCGAGGGCGGCACCGCCGCGCTCGCGGTCGCTTCTGGCCATGCCGCGCAGGTGGTGGCGCTGCAGCAGCTGCTGTCGCCCGGCGATGAATTCATCGCGGCGCGAAAACTCTATGGCGGCTCGATCAACCAGTTCACGCACGCCTTCAAGAGCTTCGGCTGGAACGTGGTGTGGGCCGACACCGATGACATCGCGAGCTTCGAGGCTGCGGTCAGCCCGCGCACCAAGGCTGTATTCATCGAGTCGCTCGCCAATCCCGGCGGCTCCGTCACCGACATCGAGGCGGTCGCACAGGTGGCGCGCAAGGCGGGCGTGCCGCTGATCGTCGACAACACGCTGGCGACGCCTTATCTGATCCGCCCGATCGATCACGGCGCCGACATCGTGCTGCACTCGCTGACCAAGTTCTTAGGCGGCCACGGCAACTCGATCGGCGGCATCATCGTCGATGCCGGCACCTTCGACTGGGCCGGCAGCGGCGACAAATATCCGATGCTGACGGCGCCGCGCCCGGAATATCACGGTATCAAGCTCCAGGAGACGTTCGGCAACTTCGCCTTCGCGATCGCCTGCCGCGTGCTGGGCCTGCGCGATCTCGGCCCGGCGCTGTCGCCGTTCAATGCGTTCCTGATCTTGACGGGCATCGAGACCCTGCCGCTGCGCGTGCAGAAGCACAGCGACAATGCCAAGGCGGTCGCCGAATATCTCAGCCGCCATCCCGCGGTCGCCGCGGTGAGCTATGCCGGCCTGCCCGAGGACAA
>JBARNF010000902.1:0-3491 GCA_049802835.1 Bradyrhizobium sp. | reverse complement strand
GCGCCGACCTGTCCAAACATCCCGGCGTCGTGCCCTCGCCGATGGTTGGGACCGCCTATTGGGCTCCGGAGCCCGGCGCCAAGCCGTTCATCGAGGTCGGTTCCAAAGTGACGGACGGCCAGACCCTGATGATCATCGAGGCCATGAAGACGATGAACCAGATTCCGTCACCGCGCGCCGGCACGGTGACGCAGATCCTGGTCGAGGACGGACAGCCGGTGGAATACGGCGAGCCGCTGGTGATCATTGAATAAGCGCGAATAGCGAATGGCGAATAGCGGATGGTTCTCCGTTCCCTATTCGCTGCTCACTATTCGCCACTCGCGCCCGAGGCACCATGTTCGACAAGATACTCATCGCCAATCGCGGCGAAATCGCCCTTCGCATCCTGCGCGCCTGCAAGGAGCTCGGCATCTCCACCGTTGCGGTGCATTCCACCGCCGACGCCGATGCGATGCATGTGAGGCTCGCCGACGAAAGCGTCTGCATCGGCCCGCCACCGTCGAAGGACAGCTACCTCAACGTTCCCGCGCTGCTCGCCGCCTGCGAGATCACCGGAGCTGACGCCGTCCACCCCGGCTACGGCTTCCTGTCGGAGAATGCGCGCTTCGCCGAGATCCTTGCGGACCACAATCTGCACTTCATCGGGCCGAAGGCGGAGCACATCCGCCTGATGGGCGACAAGATCGAAGCCAAGAAGACCGCCAAACGCTTAGGAATTCCAGTCGTGCCGGGCTCCGACGGCGCGGTGACTCCGGACCAGGATGCTCTGGCGATTGCCAAGGAGATCGGCTTCCCCGTGCTGGTCAAGGCCGCAGCCGGTGGCGGCGGCCGCGGCATGAAGGTCGCCCACACCGAGGCCGACCTCATGCTGGCGCTCACCACCGCTGCCAACGAAGCCAAGTCGGCGTTCGGCGATGCGTCGGTGTATCTCGAGAAGTATCTGCAGAAGCCGCGCCACATCGAGATTCAGGTGCTCGGGGACGGCCGGGGCGGCGCGATCCATCTCGGCGAGCGCGACTGCTCGCTGCAGCGCCGCCACCAGAAGGTCTGGGAAGAGGGCCCCTCCCCGGCGCTCGATGCGGCGGCCCGGGCCAAGATCGGCAACACCGTCGCCAAGGCGATGCAGGAGCTGAAATATATCGGCGTCGGCACCGTCGAATTCCTCTACGAGGATGGCGAGTTCTACTTCATCGAGATGAACACGCGCATCCAGGTCGAGCATCCCGTCACCGAGATGATCACCGGGATCGACCTCGTGCTGGAGCAGATCCGCATCGCGGCCGGCGGCGACCTGCCCACCACCCAGGAAGCCGTCGTGATCAACGGCCACTCGATCGAGTGTCGCGTCAACGCGGAGAACCCGGTCACCTTCCGTCCCTCGCCGGGCAAGATCCTGCAGTACCACCCGCCAGGCGGCCTCGGCGTCCGCATCGACTCGGCGGTGTACCAAGGCTATGTGATCCCGCCCTATTACGACTCGCTGGTCGGCAAGCTGATCGTGCACGGCAAGAGCCGGGTCGAGTGCCTGATGCGGCTGCGGCGGGCGCTGGACGAGATGGTCGTCGACGGCATCGAGACCACGCTGCCGCTGTTTCGCGCGCTGGTTCGCGAGCCCGCCATCATCGATGGCGACTACCACATCCACTGGCTCGAGCAATATCTGGCCGGCCAGACGACGGACTGATCGGCGTCCGAGGAAAGTCGCCTCTCCCCTGGAACTATTTGGCCTTCGGCGCGTTCTGCTGGGTCGGAGCTATTCCGCCCGGGGGGTCATTATTTCCATCGACGTGCGAGCAAGCGGTGGCGCCTGAGATCAGACAGAGGCGCACGCTGGGACAAATCCTGCTGTTGTCAGCAGGCTTCCTGGTGCTGGTTGCCGTCAGTGCGGCTTCGGTCATCCTGGTCAACAAGGCCCGGAGCGACAATGCCTGGGTGATCCACACCATCGAGGCCGAGAACCAGATCAATGCGCTGCTGCTGGAGGTCCGGCGCGCCGAGAGTGGCGCCCGCGCCTACCTGCTGACGCAGCACCGGGATTTCCTTGGCGATCACGAGGCTGCGGTCGCAGCGATCCGGCCCCTGCTCGACAGGCTGGCGCGGCTCGTCGCCGACAATTCCACGCAGGTTGATAACCTCGCCAGGCTACGCAGCGTGATCGAGACAAGGCTGGTCCAATTCGATCGAGAGAAGGCCCTGGTCGCATCCGGCGACCTCCCGGGCGCGATCGCGCTCGTCCGCGATGCCGGCTCGACCGAAAGCAGCAACATCATGCGCACGGCGGCGGAGGCCATGCGGGCCGCGGAGGAGCGCCTGCTGGCATCGCGCACCGCCAACGCCGATGCGAGCCAGCGTCTTGCAACCATGGTCACCGTCTTGGGCTCGACGCTCGTCGTCGTGCTCGCGATCATCTCGGTTCTCCTCGTCCGGCGCTCCACCCGTGCCCGCGACGAGGCCGAGGCCAAGCTGCGCGAGAACAACCTCAATCTGGAGGCGACCGTCGACGAGCGCACCGCCGATCTGCGCGAGGCCAACCAGGAAATCCAGCGCTTCGCCTATATCGTGAGCCACGACCTGCGCTCGCCGCTCGTCAACATCATGGGCTTCACCAGCGAGCTCGACGAGCTGCGCAACGACATTTTCCGGCGTATCGCGACGCTTGCGCGCGCGGTCTCGGACGCGCCGCCGCCGGCCGAAGGTGCCGACCCGGAGCTCGAAGGCGCCGACAAGCAATTGTCGGAGGACTTCTCGGAGGCGCTGGGCTTCATCAAGTCCTCGATTGCCAAGATGGACCGGCTGATCACCGCGATCCTCAACCTGACGCGCGAGGGGCGCCGTGAATTCGTCCCCATCCGCATCGACAGCCGCGAGCTGATCGAGGCGATCGTGTCGACGCTCGCACATCAGGCGGCGGAAGCGAACGTGACCATCCGCGTCGAGCCGCTGCCCACCGTTGTCAGCGACCGCCTGGCCCTGGAGCAGATCTTCTCCAACCTGATCGACAACGCGATCAAATACATGAAGCCGGGCGTTCCCGGCGAGATCACAATCCGTGCCCGCACCAAGCTCGGTTTCGCGATCTTCGAGATCACCGATACCGGCCGAGGTATTGATCCGAAGGATCACCAGCGTATCTTTGATCTGTTCCGCCGCGCCGGAACCCAGGACCGTCCCGGTCAGGGGATCGGACTGGCGCATGTGCGCGCGCTCGTGCGCCGGCTCGGCGGAACCATGTCGGTCGCGTCGGAGCTCGACCAGGGCAGCACGTTCACCATCACGCTCCCGATCAACTGGAACGCCTCAACCCGGAACTCAGACCGATGACCATGCCGGTAACGATCATCATGATCGAGGACGACGAAGGCCACGCCCGCCTGATCGAGCGGAACATCCGCCGCTCCGGCGTCAACAACGAGATCATGCCGTTCACCAACGGTACAGACGCCGTGAAGTATCTGCTGGGGAATGACGGCACGGGCCTCGACCACAAG
>JBARNF010000901.1:0-1801 GCA_049802835.1 Bradyrhizobium sp. | reverse complement strand
GTTCTGGACGTTTGCGCTGATTTCGTTGTTCGCGATCGGCGGCGCGAATGCCGCAATCCCCGAGCTGCACCGCATTGCAGTCGACGTTCGACATTGGATGACCGACAAGCAGTTCGCGGATGCCTTTGCGATCGCGCAATTGTCGCCCGGACCCAACGTCCTGATCGTCACCTTGATCGGCTATTCCGTCGCAGGCGCCGCCGGTGCCGCGGTCGCGACCGTCGCGATGTGCGGCCCGACGGCTGCGCTCGCCTACCTCGTCAGCCGGTGGCTGTCGAATGCGCGGGACGCGCGCTGGCCCGCCGTGCTGCAGGCCTCGCTGGTTCCGCTCTCGATCGGGTTGATGGCCGCAAGCGCATCGATCCTCGTGCAGGCCTCGGACCGGACGTGGCCAGCAATCGTGCTCACGGCGATTGCCGCCATTGTTGCATCGATGACGCGGCTCAATCCGCTCTGGCTCCTGGCCGCAGGGGGCTGCCTTGGTTTTTCTGGCCTTCTCTAGGGAAAGCCGCTAGGCAAAAGAATACGGTTGGTTGGAGATTGCTCCAGACCTCCGAACGAGAACAATGGCGGCCACCAAGGCCGATCGGGGAGGACGAGGGACATGGCCGAGACCACGGGCCCATTGTCGGATGGGACCGCCACGGTGCCGTCCGCACGCAACGTGACAGGCGCATTGATCGTTCTGCTCCTCGCCTTCGCGCCGCAACTCGTCGAACTCTCCATCTCGCTGGTCAGCCTCGTTGCTGCGCTATCAGCGCGATCTCCGCTGGAGGTCGTATCGGCGCATGGCGCCGCCCTGGTCGAATCGCTGCCGACGCTGCTTGGCCAATGGACGGACGGCGGCAGGATCGCGTTGCGGCCGGATGCGCTGCTCGCGCTGATCTACACCTATCCGCTCATGGCCATCGCGCTGTTTACCTTCCTCGCGCGGCCGCGGGCTCCTCAGGATTATTTCGGCGGCGTGGCGCTGATGGGGATCGCCCTGTTCGCGCTGTGGGCTGCGAGCGATCTGTCGGGCATGCGCGGATTCACGTTCGGCCCGGGTACTGCGCCGCGCATGCTGGGTGTGCTGCTGCTGGGGATGGGGGCCGCAGTGGCCGTGATTGGGCTGATGACCGAGGGGCCGGGGCTTCAGGTCTATCACTGGCGCGGGCCGTGCTTCGTGTCGCTTGCGATCCTGGCGTTTGCAGTCGCGATCCGGCCTCTGGGCTTGATCGTCGCGGCGCTCGCGAGCTTCCTGATCGCAGCCCTCGGAACGCCTGAAACACGCTGGCGCGAGACGCTGATCGTGGGCGTCGTCCTGACGCTCGGCTGCGCGCTGTTGTTCCCTTCCGTGCTCGGTCTGCCGATGCCGTTGTTTCCGCGTTTCCTGGTGCAGTGAGGCCGGCATGCTGGATCTGTTTCACAACCTGGCGCTCGGCTTCGGCGTCGCTCTCAGCCCGATCAACCTGCTGCTATGCCTGGTCGGCGCTCTGGTCGGCACGCTCGTCGGCGTGCTGCCGGGCATCGGCACCATCGCCACGGTCGCCATGCTGTTGCCGATCACCTTCGGCCTGCCGCCGGTCGGCGCGCTGATCATGCTCGCCGGCATCTACTACGGTGCGCAATATGGCGGCTCGACCACATCGATCCTCGTCAACATTCCGGGCGAGGCGACCTCCGTCGTCACCACGCTCGACGGCTTCCAGATGGCCAAGCAGGGGCGCGCGGGTCCAGCGCTGTCGATCGCGGCGATCGGCTCGTTCGTTGCGGGCTGCTTTGCGACGGTCCTGATCGCGGTGCTCGGCGCGCCGCTGAC
>JBARNF010000900.1:0-3364 GCA_049802835.1 Bradyrhizobium sp. | reverse complement strand
GCTCCTGCTGGCCGGTGACGGTCGCGACGAAGCGGCTGGCGATGAGATGACCGACCTCGTCGAGGCCAAGAGTTTGCTCGCGGGCGGCGACGGCCTGCGCGAGCTCGCCGAGCACCATCAACTCCGGCAGCGGCGGCGTCGCTCCCGCCTGCCAGGCCTGCCTGCTGCCGCCGATGTCATCGATGACGGCATCATCGAAGAAGAACGACAGGCACTCGTCGCCGCACACATGATCGTGCGTGCACATGAACTCGTCGCCGGGATGACCGACCAGCAGCGCGCCGGTGATCAGCTCGAAGAAGCGGCCGCGGTGGTGGCAGCCGAAGCTGCCCTTGCGCACGTAGGACAGCGAGTAGCCGCCATACTGTTCGGCATAAGGACGCTCACCCGGAACCGCCGCGCAGCGGAACTCGGACACGGTGACGGGCCGGCTTTCGAACAGGATGGTCGCGCTCATGCTGCTAATCTAGAGCATCGATCGCAAAAGGGGAGGGGGCGGCATGCGAGATAATCGCCCGCCGCCAGGGCGCGGGTCACGATGCGCGCGGCCGATCGACGACGAGCAGGGCGTCGAACAACGAGAAGCCCGCATGAGGACTTGCACCTTCGAGCGACAGCAGTCGTCGCTTGGAGATCACGCCGCTGTTGGGCGACGGCTTGTCGAGGCCGTTGCCGATGTCGCGCACGCGATGGCAGGGGACGATCAGCACCAGGGCATTCCTCGTCAGCGCCTGGGCGATCGAGTTCAGCGCCTTGGGAACGTGCAGCTCGTCGGCGATATCGTCGCCGCTGCGGGTCTCGCCGCGCGGAATGGCCCGGATGACATCGTAGACGCGCTGGTTGAACGGCGTCACGCCGCCGAGATCGAGCACGACATCGGAGAAGTCGACGTCCTGGCCGCGCAGCATGGCGGTGATGCCTTCGATGGCGAGTTCAATGTTCGAACACGGGCGCTGCTCCCGTGCTTCTGGAAACTGGCGGAACAATCGCCGCCGGGTCTCGATTTCCCGTGCTTCCGGCAACTGTACGCCGGTGATGCCGGCATCGCTCCAGGCAATGCCGCAACGGCCAAGGGCCGTATCAAAGATCGCATACCCACGCGCCATGACGCCACCCCAACCCCACACCACATCATATCACTGTCACAATCGCCCGCATCAACTTTGTTAACAATTTGTTAACAACGCGGCACGACAGGGGCGGGTTTGCCCTGATTTGGGTCGTGGTTGTCAAGGGCGCTGACGCGAACCCGTTCGCACGGTATCGCGATGGTGAGATGCGGCGCAGCAACAGCCTGCACGCAACACGAGCGCGCGCGGTGTGGCCTTCCCTTCAGAAGAGGTCAGGCTTCGCGGCGCCATCGCCCGCGAAATCCGCATCATGCGCAAGCCACAGTTCGAGCAAGCTCAGGAACGTGACGACGATGCCGATCGCGATGCTGACATGCATCGCGGAGGTGTGAACGAAGCCGAGCAGCCACGGTGCTGCGATCAACCATAGGCCGAGCGCAACCTTCAGCCATTCTTCCCAGTCTGCGAAGGCCGCGAGGCCGGCGATCGACAACGCCATCACGGCCACGCCAACGATCTCTGAATCGACCCTCCCGGCGGTGCGGACGAAGCCGAACAGCCAAGGTGAGCAGACGAGGAACGCGCCGCACGCCAATGTGTAGAGATCGAGGGCCGAGGGGCGCGCCATCACCAAGCGGGTCCTGGACGCGACGGACGAGAGTGGCGCGGGGCTGTGGCTCTGCATGATATCGGCTCCTGGAGCTGGGCCGGTCGCCCTGGAGCAAGCACAGGCGCCGCCTTCAACTGGCAGAAGCGCGATCCGGGCAATCCGTTCCAACGCCGGTTGCTTGCGCCAATCACGATCGGGCGACCAGGCTCCCCCGGGGGTCCTTGCACCGGGGGTCCTTGCACCGGCGCGCCGGCGAGCGCGCCGTGGCAACAAGCCGCTTGGCGAAATGCGTCGTCTCGGCTAAGCATTGGCGAGCGCGGGCGTAGTTCAATGGTAGAACGGCAGCTTCCCAAGCTGCATACGAGGGTTCGATTCCCTTCGCCCGCTCCAAATCTTTGAGCTCGTTCGGCTGTTCGCTTCGTACTCTGAGTAGGTTTTTTGAACAGACCTCGTGCCGGTCTTCGGAGATTTTCGGCTGCAGTCCGAAAGTAGCTTGGCTGATCCAGCGAGGGGTCGGGGTAGGCGTCCGAACGTTGCTCAGGGATCCTTCGCCGAATTTCGAGTTTGGGCATTGGTTCTGGAGCGTGGCGATGACGCAAGATGGATGGCTGGTTATTTTTGCACGTGAGGACGGTTATCGATACCCTAGCGGTGTCGTTCATCGGACGCGTTCAGCCGCCCAAGACGCCGCTGACCGAGGCGATCATAGAGGGACATGGGTTGATATCGTCCCTATTCACTGGGATGACACGCGTGGCCAGCATTGGCCATGGACTCAACCCTGATCGCAGACGGCCGTCCGAATTCAGCGCGCGGTTGCCGGCAAAGTAAGCTCTACGAAAGTGATTTCGCATCTCGGACGGCGGTACCGTGGGGGACAGTGGTTACCGCCACTGCTCGCTTGGCATAAATCGCCTCGATCTCTTTCGCAAAAGCCCGCTCGATCGCCGGGCGCTTGTTCTTCAACGTCGGTGTGATCAGGCCTTCCTGCACTGTCCATGGCTCCAAGGTCCAATGCACGGCCTTCGGGGTCGCATAGGATGGATAGGCCTTCACGGCGCGCGCGATGTGCCGCAGCAATGACGCCGCCTCGGCATCAATGCCGCGCTGGCCGTGTGCCGCGAGCCTCGCCTGCTGCTCGGCCCAGCCCTTGGCGTTGAGCACGACGATCGCGGTCAGGAACGGCCGGTTCTCGCCGATCACGATCGCCTGCTCGAACAGCGGATCGGTCAGGATCGCGGTTTCAAGATCGGCCGGCGCGATCTTCTCGCCGGTCGAGGTGACGAGGATGTCCTTGATCCGTCCGGTGATGGTGATGCGGCCCTGGTCGATGCGGGCCTGGTCGCCGGTGTGCAGCCAGCCGCCGGCTTCCTTGACGCGCGCGGTCTCCTCCGGCCTGCGCCAGTAGCCGAGCATCACGTTCGCGCCGCGCACCATCAGCTCGTCATTGGCGCCGATGCGGACCTCGATGCCGGGCAAAGCGCGGCCCACGCTGCGCGGGTCGTTGTCGTCGAGCGTGTTGACGCTGACGACCGGCGAGGTCTCGGTCATGCCGTAGCCCTGCAGCACCTCGAGCCCGAGCGCGAGGAACAGCCGCACCACCGGCTCGGCGATCGGCGCACCGCCGCTGACCGCCACGTGCAGCCGTCCGCCGAACCGCACGAGCACCTTGTCGGCGACGAGG
>JBARNF010000899.1:0-10082 GCA_049802835.1 Bradyrhizobium sp. | reverse complement strand
GAGGGGCTGTGCGAAGCATCGAGCCGGCCGCGGATGCGTTATGTGCCGGTCAAGACGGCGGAGCAGCAGGCCGCCTTGATGCTGCTGGGCATCCGCGAGCAGCTGGTGACCCGTCGCACCCAGCTGAGCAACATGATCCGTGGTTACGCGGCTGAGTTCGGTTTGTCCGAGGCCAAAGGGCTCGACAAGCTCGTCGCGTTGCTGACCAGGATCGAACAGGATGACAGCGTACCGGAGCTGGCGCGTGAGCTGTTTGCGATGCAGGCTCGCGAGTACGCCCGGGTTCAGGAGGAGTTGAAGGCGATCGAGGCCAAGCTTCTGGCCTGGCACCGCGCCAATGCCCTGAGCCGGCGTCTGGCACAGATCCCGGGAGTCGGCCCCGTCACCGCCGCAGCGCTGGTGATGAAGGCGCCCGATCCGCACGCCTTCCGTTCTGGCCGGCTGTTCGCAGCCTGGCTGGGCCTCACGCCAAGGGATCATTCGACCGGAGGAAAGACCAGGCTCGGCAAGATCACGCGGGCTGGTGACGAGCGATTGCGCCAGCTGCTCGTGGTGGGAGCGACCTCGGTGGTCAAGGTGGCAAAGGCAAAGGCGAAGGGGCAAGGGCCGGGCTGGCTCATTGAGCTGTTGAAGCGCAAGTCGGCCAAGCTTGTCGCGGTGGCGCTTGCCAACAAGATGGCACGCATCGCTTGGAAGCTGATGACCACGGGAGAGACCTTTGATGGCGCACGATTGGCTGGCCTGGCGAAGGCCCCCGTAGCGGCCGCCGCGTAACAAACAAAAGGATTCGGCCGACCGGAGGGCGATCCCACCGGCCGAACCGGAGCTGCAAGAGCAGAGGAGATGGTGCGATCGATCGAACCGAGATGCGGGCAAATCCGTGGGACCCATTGGCCGAACAAGGTCGCTGGCGTGTTTGGAACCCGTGTCGCGGAAACCATCTTGGCCAGCGGCCCAACAGGCCGCACCCAAAGGCCGGACATATGGATGCAAGCGATCCGATCGAACCTTAACAACGCTCTTGTGCCACGGGGGCCGTCCACATATGGGTCCCGGATCGGCGCCGCGCCGTGCTGGCGCGCGTCGCGGCTTGTCCGGGACGACAGCGGTGGGGGTGGCGGATTCACGGTTCAAACAGCGGTCAGCATGGCTTCGCGTTCTCGCAGCATCTGATGCCCGAGGCTTGCGTTCGTCATGGCCCTCGCAAGAATGCAGAGGGCACAGGGAATGCCGGGTGAAGGCCTCACCCATGGCCCGCCTGCGAAAAAAAATGCAGGCGGCAGGTACCACAGGTGGTGCCGATCAACCGGCATTCCCTGCGCGACGGTCTTCACGCTTATACGCAGTCTCCCTGGTGCGCCGGGCTTGTTGGCCACCATGTCGCACGACGCGCTCACGCGCGTCATGCTGGATACCAGCATCGGGGTATCAGGACGCTGCGACTTCACGTCCGCAAGCGATCGTTCGTCGGCGCCCTCGTCAGAAGACGCTGCGACCTCTCGCGGCCATCGCTCCCCGCCTCGCGTGTCGTGACGATCGCGCGCAACGCCCCTTCTGCTTGAGGCGGGATATGGAGAGAAAACCACAACTTCGGTAAAAGCGCAAGAGATTTACTTTTTTCGGAAATCTCGGGCGGAGGTTGCGGACCTGGAACTGAAGTTGACCGTTCATGCCGGCCAGCTCAGTGACGCATCATGTACTCGATGCGGGAAGGGCGGCCTTCCCGGTGAGTGGCGGGGCCATTGCCCAAGCAACCCAGGCAGACAGCTCCCCAATCGGTGTGTTGCGGAGGATGAGAGGCCGCATCGTCGCGCCAAACCGGAATTTGCGACAGTGATGGAATAATCCCTCTCCGCGCACGTCCACCCCGATGACTGTCATTTTTGCATCTGGAGTGGGATCGCATGTCTGTTTCATTGCTGCCGCGAGCGAGCGCTCTTGCGCTGGCCGCCGCGCTCGGCTTTGCCGTCAGCCCGCTGTGCAGCTGGGCGCAGACGGACCATCCGGACGCCAAGGCAGCTCAGGCGCCGGCTGCCCCCGCGATTGCGGCCGAGGCGCCGTTTATCGCCGAGAACAATGCGGCGATGGACAAGATGATGGCGGGCATGGACGTCAAGCCCACCGGCGACATCGACGTCGATTTTGCCGCGATGATGATCCCCCATCATCAGGGAGCCATCGATATGGCGCTCGCCGAGCTCCGCTACGGAAAGAACGAGCAGCTCAGGCGCATCGCGCAGGAAATCATCGTCGAGCAGCAGCAGGAGATCAACGCCATGCGCCTTGCGCTCGGCCAGCCGCTGCCCGCCCAGACGGCCGCGCCAACGCAAGTGGCGCCCGCGCCTGTGCCAGCAGCCATGCACCACCATTCGTCGATGTCGAAAGACGGCATGACGATGCCCCAACCCACCCTCACGAAGTAGGAGCATGAACAGATGAAGCGCAGTTTGTTGACCGCGGGTCTGCTGGCGAGCACGATCTTGGCGTGCTCATCGGCCTGGGCCGGGCAGGCTCCGGCGGCGGCGTCCGGCGCCGACATCGCCGTCAGCCATCGTGACCGGGTCTATGCGGCCGAGCAATTCTCGAACACGGTGTCGGTGACCGATCCTGTCGACAATAAGCTCGTCGGCGTGATCCGCCTCGGCGATCCACAGCCCGGCAATTTCAGCCCGCTCTACAAGGGGCAGGTGCTCGTCCACGGCATGGGCTTCTCGCCCGACCACAAGACGCTCGCCATCGTCTCGATTGGGTCCAACTCGGTGACCTTCGTCGACACGGCGACCAACACCGTCAAGCACACCACCTATGTTGGTCGTTCGCCGCACGAAGCCTTCTTCACACCGGACGGCAAGGAAGTCTGGGTGACGGTCCGCGGCGAGAACTACGTCTCGGTGCTCGATGCCGTTAGCTTCGAGGAGAAGACCCGCATCAAGACGCCGAACGGTCCCGGCATGCAGATCTTCTCGCCTGATGGAAAGTACGGTTACATCTGCTCGTCCTTCAATCCGGAGACCGACATTGTCACCGTTGCCGATCACCAGATCGTCGCGCGCGTGAAGCAGGAGAGCCCGTTCTGCCCGAACATCGCGGCGACGGCCGACGGCAAGCAGGTCTGGTTCACGCTGAAGGACATCGGCAAGACGCAGGTCTTCAATGCGCAGCCGCCATTCAACCTGATCAAGACACTGGATACCGGTCCGATCACCAACCACGTCAATTTCGCGGTCAATAGCAACGGCTCGTTCGCCTATTTGACCGTCGGCGGCCTGAATGAGGTGAAGGTGTTCCGCACCGACACTTTCGAGCAGGTCGCGACGATCCCCGTCGGCAATCTCCCGCATGGCGTCTGGCCGTCCGGCGACGGCACACGCATTTATGTCGGACTGGAGAATGCGGACGCGCTGGCTGCGATCGACACGCTGACCAACACGGTCATTGCGAACATTCCGATCGGCCAGGCGCCTCAGGCGATCACCTATGTTCCGAATGCCGTTCCGGAAGGGGCAGGCACCGACAACCTCCAACCGCTCGGTCTCGCCGGGCAGGCGGCTCATCTGACCCTGGCGGCGGCCGGCAAGGCGGGAGAGAGGGCACCGACCAGCGTCTCGCTGTTCGACCAGGGCCTGATCCAGGTTCTTCAGGCCTCGGTGACGGGTCTCGAGCCGAAGAAGCCATATGTGCTGGCATTGTCGCCCGACCCCGAGGGGCATGGCGAGCTGCAGGCGCTCGCCAACTTCATGACCAACCCGGCAGGCTCCGCGATCGTCAATGCCGCGGGGCAGATCCGGCAGATCGTGCAGAGTGAAGTCGGGGGCGAGAGGCGCTATCTTGTCATCGCGGAGAATGCGATCGGCAAGCCCGGCAAGATCGTCCAGGTGCAAGGCCACTAACTAACATAAGTCCGACCCGGCCGAGCCCTCGGCCGGGTAGCGACCTCCCGAAGGGGTTTGACCATGAATGACATGGTGCGCCTGATCGAGCCGCTGATTCCGGCACTGCGCCGCTATGCCCGAGCTCTTGTCCGGGATCGCTCCGCTGCGGACGATCTGGTGCAGGACTGCCTCGAGCGTGCTGTCAGCCGATGGCATCAGCGCCGTCCCGACGGCGATCCGCGGAGCTGGATGTTTTCGATCCTGCATAATCTGGCGGTCAGCCGCTTCCGCGGACAGAAGCGACGTCCCGTCCATGTGGAGATCGATGAGGCCCCGGGGGGCGAGCTGTCCCAGATGGCGACCCAGGACAGAGCGATAGAGGTCCAGCATATGTTGCGCTGTGTCGATCAACTGCCCGAGGAACAGCGCTCGGTGCTGCTTCTCGTCGCCCTCGAGGATCTCTCCTACGCGCAAGCCGCCGACGTTCTCGGCATTCCCGTTGGCACTGTCATGTCCCGTCTGTCACGGGCCCGCGACCGGCTGATCGAGTTGATGGATGGTGCCGTTGCAGAGCAACCGCCGAAGCCTGTTCTGCGGAGGGTGAAGTGATGACGCGGCCGATGACTGAGGAAGAGCTTCACGCATTCGTCGACCAGACGCTCGACGTTCGGCGCAAGGACGAAGTCGCCGCCTATCTCGATGCTCACCCCGATGTTGCCAAGCGCGTGGCAGCCTATAGCCGTCAACGCGAGCTTCTGAAGGTGGGATATGGCCCCATCGCCGACGAACCAATTCCTCCGCAGCTCAATCTCACCCGGATCATCGCGCGTCAGCGACGTCCGGCCCCGGCGTCATGGTGGATGGCCGCCGCGGCTGCGGCCGTTCTGCTGTGCGTGGGCGGCGTCAGCGGATGGTCACTGCACGGCGTGATCCAGTCGCCGGAAGGCATCGCTGCCCTTGCCGAGGAAGCAAGCGCAAGCTACGCGGTTTACGCGCCCGACCATCTGCGGCCCGTCGAGATCAAGGCGTCCGATCGTGATGCGCTCATCGACTGGACGACGCAGCGCCTGGGCCGCGCGGTTGCCATCCCTGACTTGTCCGCCTCCGGCTTCCGTCTGATGGGCGGGCGCGTGGTTGCCACCTCTCATGGACCGGCGGCGATGTTCATGTATGACGACGATCGTGGCACACGCCTTGTGATGCTTGCCCGTCGCATGGCCGTGGACCAGAACATGCCGATGGCGCCCCAAACGAATGGGACGCTGAACGGCTACAGCTGGGCCGACAAAGGGCTCGGCTTCAGCCTCGTCGGCCCTGCGCCGCCCGAACGGTTGCATCCGCTCGCGGACGACGTGCGCAAGCAAACCTCGCGCGGTATTTAGCGCGCGAAGCGCTGACCGTCAGTTCGTCTTCGTCACCGGCGCGGTCGCAGGCACCTGCGCCGGTTCGGCGGCGGCTTGCGGGGCGCGGCCGACGACGGTGGTCAGCAGGCCCTGGCTCCACAGCTGCTTCGCCGCCTTCTTGGCGTCGTCGAGCGTCACGGCCTTGACGATCTCGCTGCGCTTCTCGATGTAGTCGATCGGCATCTTGTCGAGCTGATATTGCAGCATCGCCTGGGCGAGCTTGGAGGAGGTGTCGAGCGCCAGCATCTGCGAGCCGTTGATGTAGGACTTGGCCTCGTCGAGCTCCTGCTGGCTCGGACCTTCCTCGGCGATGCGGCGGATTTCGCCCTCGACGGCGGCGATGGTCTCGCCGGCGCGGTCGAAGCGGGTGGCGGTGTTGCCGATGAACAGCGCCGAGTGGTCCATCCACAGCAGCGCGTCATAGACGGAGTAGGCGAGGCCGCGCTTCTCGCGCACCTCCTTGTACAGCCGCGAGGAGAGACCGCCGCCGCCGAGGATATGGTTGACCACATAGGCCGCCATGAAGTTCGGGTCGTGGCGGCGGATGCCGGGGCCGCCGAAGGTGATCACGGTCTGCGGCACGTCGAGCGGCACGAGCACGCGCTGCGGCGGCTTGGTGGCGACGACATCTGCGACCGCCGTCAAGGTGGCCTTGGCCGGCAGGCTGCCAAACGTCTGGTCCAGCAGCTTGCCGAGCGTCGCCGGGTCGACGTCGCCGACGACGGCGACCTTCAGCGTGTTCTTGGCCAGCACGCGGCTGGTATAGTCCTTGAGATCGTCGACCGTAATGGTCGGAACGCTCTCCAGCGTCCCATTCGCCGGCCGGCCGTAGGGGTGATTGGGGTAGGCCAGCTCGAGGAACTTGCGGCCCGCGAGCGAGCTCGGATTCGTCGTCTCGCGGCGCAGGCCGGAGATCACCTGGGAGCGGATGCGCTCGACGTCGGCGCTGTCGAAGTGCGGCGAGGTCAGCGCCGTGCGCAGCAGCTCGAACGCCTCATCCTTGTTGTCGCGCAGCATGCGCAGCGAGCCGCGGAACTGATCGCGCGACACCTGAAAAGAGAGCTCGATGGCGCGGCGATCGAGCCGCTCGTGGAAGGTCTTGGAATCGAGATCGCCGGAGCCTTCGTCGAGCAGGTCGGCGACCAGATTGCCGACGCCGGGCTTGCCCACAGGATCCTGCGAGGCGCCGCCCTCGAACGCGTATTCCATCGCGATCAGCGGCACGGTGGCGTCCTGCACGAACCAGGCTTGGATGCCGCCGGGCGAGATCAGGTGCTGGATCTTGGATGCGGCCTGGGCGGCCGGGGCGATGGCGAGCGCTGCAGCGGCGACGGTGAGCGTGCAGGCGAGGCGGCGGGCGAAAATCATTGGGCTGCTCACGACCGCTTCTCCTCGCGCTTGGCGGCATTGTCCTTGATCAGATAGCCGGTCACCGAGCGCTTCTTCTGCAGCCAGGTCTGCGCGGCCGTGCGCACCTGTTCGGCGGTCACGGCGCGAATGCGATCCGGCCAGCTCCGGATGTCCTCGATGCTGAGCCCGGTGGTGAGACCGCCGCCATACCAGCGCGCCATCGTCGCCTGGTTGTCCTGGGCGTAGATCGCTTCCGCGATCAACTGGGTCTTGACCCGTTCGAGGTCGGCGGCCGGAACCGGATTTTGCGCGATCTCGGCGATCACGCTATCGACGGCGGCCTCGACCTGCGCGAACTCCACGCCCGGTTTCGGCGCGGCGGCGACCGAGAACTGGCTCGGATCGAGCGAGGTGCCCTGATAGGACGCGCTGGCGTTGATCGCGAGCGGCTTGTCGACGACGAGTGCGCGATAGAGATAGGAGTTGCTGCCGCTGCCCATCAGCTGCGCCAGCACGTCGAGCGCGGCGGACTCGCCGGGCGCCGCGGTCGTCGCCGACGGCACCAGGTAGAAGCGGCGCATCGAGGGCTGCTCGACATGCGGATCCGACAGCGTCACGGTGCGCGGCGCGACCGGCTCGGGCTCCTGCGGCCGCAGCCGGCGCGCCGGGATGTCGGCCTGCGCAGGGACCTTGGCGAAGGTCTGCTCGACGAGCGGCCGCACTTCCTTGGCGTCGGTGTCGCCGGCGATGACCAGGATCGCATTGTTGGGGGCGTAGAAGCGGCGGTAGAACGCCAGCGCATCCTCGCGGCCGAGCTTCTCGATCTCCGGCCGCCAGCCGATCACCGGCCGGCCATAGGGATGGTTGACGTACAGCGCCGCCATGACCTGCTCGGTGAGGCGGGCTTCCGGACTGTTGGCGACGCGCATGTTGTACTCTTCGAGCACGACGTCGCGCTCGGGCAGCACGTTCTCGTCCTTCAGCACCAGGCCGGTCATGCGGTCGGCCTCGAACTCCATCATCTTAGGCAGCTGGTCGCGCGGCACGCGCTGGAAGTAGCCGGTGTAGTCGACCGAGGTGAAGGCGTTCTCGTTGCCGCCGATCTTCAGCACGGTCTTGGAGAACTCGCCGGCCGGATGCTTCTCGGTGCCCTTGAACATCAGATGTTCGAGGAAATGCGCGAGCCCGGATTTGCCGGGCGTCTCGTCGGCGGAGCCGACCTTGTACCAGATCATCTGGGTGACCACCGGGGTGCGGTGATCCTGGATCACGACGACCTGCAGGCCGTTGGGGAGGGTGAAGCTGGCAGGGGGCTCTGAGGCGAACGTCGTTTGCGCCGAAGCGCCGGCCGAGAACGCAATGAGGGAGATGAGCGCGGCGGTGACGGAAATGAACCGGTGCGAGGACATCATGATCCTTCTGAAGGCCCGCAGGCGAGCGATCGGGTTTGAGCACGGCATGCTACACCGCGCCGGAACGGGCGCAGGCTCACAAAGCGGCGATGACATCTCGCCGCATGACACAATTAAGTTTCGTTAACGGCAGGGGATGCGGACAATCCCGGGTCCCCCGGGGCGTTCGGCCGCCGTCACCGCTCCTTGCCGGTCATGATGTCGAGCTGCTTGCCGCCCAGCGGCTCTTTCGGGCCGGTGCCGTAGGCATAGCCGGGCGACGGGGTCTGGTAGCCTGGCGGCGGCTGGGTCAGGCTGTCGCGTTCCGGCTCGGTGGTGAACGGCTTGCTCTCGCTGTCATTGCCCTTGAACATGCCGAACAGGCCACCTTTGAACCCGAGCTGCGACGGGCTCATCATCGGATTGTTGTTGACACCCGGCTGGACCGGCTCGGTCTGCTTCGCCGAGGCCGTCCGTCCCACCTTCATCTCGGCCGGGGTCAGCGGACGGGCCGAGGCGACCGGGTCCTTGTTTTCCTTCTTGCGCGCGGCGGCGGCGGCGCGGCGCTGCTGCTCATCGGGGTCCTTCGGCCAGTTCGGCGCGGTGGCCTGGGTGGCCCGCGCCGGCGGCGGCAGGTCGAGCTTCGGCGGCACCACCAGCGGCGAGCGCTCGCGGTAGTCGATGTTGGGCGTTTCCATGTTGGTCGCGCCCATGCCCTTCATCAGATTGTCGATGATCTTCTCTTCGAAGGTCTTGTCGTCCTCGTCGCCTTCCTGGGCGCGGGCAACGCCTGCAGCCATGATGACGCCGATGCCGAGCGCGACGGCGGACAGCCGCAGGGCGCGAATGGCGGCGTAGGACGCGCCGGTCACGATCCGGCCGCTGACTTCGGTCTTGCGCATGGCTTTCCCTGTCCTCGCTTGTCCAGTGCTCGTGCTCCGACCAACCGGCCGCGACTCCACTGATCTGGCCCCTCGACGCGTGCCGATCGTCCGGTCATTCCGCGATCCCGAAAACGTGAAGAACCTCAGGCTCTTGACCCTGGATCGGCATCGGTCGGTATTGACCCGGATCAGGGCGCTTTTGCGGCGGGGCCCCCGAAGAACGAGTCATACAGTAGCGCCGCCACCCCGGCAACGATGGCCACATCGGCCAGGTTGAAGATGTACCAGTTGTAGACGGTACCGCCGATCTGGACATGGAACAGCGCGAAATCGACCACCGCGCCGTAGGCGAGTCGGTCGATGCCGTTGCCGATCGCGCCGCCGATGATCATGCCGAGCGCTGATGTGGCGAGCTTCGTCTCCGAGCGCGCCATCCAGATCGCCAGCAGCACCACGGCCACCACCTTGACCGCCATCAGCGCGAACTGTGCCACTGGGCTGTCGTTCTGCAGCCAGCCGAAGCTGATGCCGATGTTCCAGGCCAGATAGAGGTCGAAGAACGGCGCGACCTTCACCGTGCCGCGGGCGGCGAGGTCGAACACGTACAGCAGCCACAGCTTAGAGGCCTGGTCGACGACCAGCGTGGCGAGGCCCGCGATGAGGCCGAGGCGGAGGCGGGAGGTCATGTGACGGAAGGTGCTCCGCAGGCGAAGGTGCGCTCCCTCTCCCCGTTCTTACGGGGCCGCGACGAGCTTCGCTCGCGCTGAGAGGGTTGGGGTGAGGGGCAGACGCACGGGTAGTGTGTGCGGATAAACCTGTACCCCCTCACCCGGATTGCATCTTGCGATGCAATCCGACCTCTCCCCGCAGGCGGGGAGAGGTTAAAGCGGTGCGCGTCGCGGCATCGATCCAAGCCAGGTAAGGGTCTTTGAGCCACTATAAGCTCACTCCCAACGCCTTCCATTCGCGCAGCGCGTTCGCGTCGCGCGGCGAGACGTCGGGGTAATCCTTGTCCTCGCCGACGCTCTCCAGGATTTTCCAGGAGCGGGCGCACTTCTTGCCTACGGCCTTCTCGACCACCACCGCGACACCCGGCACCGCGTCGAGCCGGAAGGCGCCTCCCGGCGCCTCACCCTCGCGCACCTCGTAGTTCGAGGTGATGCAGATCTCGGCCAGGTCCGC
>JBARNF010000898.1:0-5480 GCA_049802835.1 Bradyrhizobium sp. | reverse complement strand
GGGCAGGGCAGGTGGCAGCGCTCGCCTTCACGCTCGCGGCGGTGGCGCTGGCGACACGGGGCTGAGCGCCCGGCGCACCATCTGCGCCAGCTCGGCGCGGCGATAGGGTTTGGTCAGCAGCAGCGTCTCGGGCGCGAGGCGCCCGTGCTCGATGGTCGCGTTGTCGGTGTAGCCCGACGTGTAGAGCACCCGGACCGCCGGACGCTGGGCCATGACCGCGTCCGCCAACTGCCGGCCGCTGACGCCGCCGGGCATGATGACATCGGTGAAGAGCAGATCGAAGGCCCGGCCCTGCGCGATGATCGTCAGCGCCTCAGCGCCGTGCGCGGCCGACAGCGTCGTGTAGCCGAGGCTCTGCAACTGGGCGAGCACGAAGTCGCGCACCAGCGGGTCGTCCTCGACCACCAGGATCGTCTCGCTCCCGCGCGGCAGCGCGGCCTCAGGCTCCGGCTCGGCCCGTTGCGCCGTCCGTGCCGCCGGCAGATGGAGCCGGATCATGGTGCCGCTGGCCTCCTCGCTGCAAATCTCGACGTGGCCGCCGGACTGCTTGACGAAGCCGTAGACCATGCTGAGCCCGAGGCCGGATCCCTTGCCCGGCTCCTTGGTGGTGAAGAACGGCTCGAAGGCGCGGTCTCTCACCTCGGCCGGCATGCCGTTGCCGGTGTCGCTGACTGCAACCACGACATAGCGACCGGATACGACGCCCGGATTAGCCGCGGCATAGGCCTCGTCGAGCGTCGTGCTCAGCGTTTCGAGCAGCAGCCTGCCGCCGTCCGGCATCGCGTCGCGTGCGTTGATCGCCATGTTCACCAGCGCGTTCGCGAGCTGCGCGGAATCGATATGGGCCACCAGGTCCTCGTCGGCGAGAATGGTCCGGATCTCGACCTGTTCGCCGAGCGTCGGCCGCAGCAGCTTGGCGATGTCCTGCACGGTGGCGTTGACGTCGATGTCGCGCGGGTGCAGCGGCTGCTTGCGCGCGAAGGCAAGGAGATGACGGATCAACTCGGAACAGCGATCGGTCGCCTTGCCGATCAGCGTGGCTAGCTCGGCCGCCGCAGGCCGTTCCTGAACGGTGTCGATCAGGACTTCGATGGATCCGGTGATGATCGTCAGCATGTTGTTGAAGTCGTGCGCGACGCCACCCGTGAGCTTGCCGATCGCATCGAGCTTCTGCGCCTGCTGCAGCAGCCGCTCGGTCTCGTGCACCTCGGTGACGTCGTGATACACCAGCGCTGCGCCGCCGATAGCACCCGCCGAATTGCGCAGCGGCCGGCCGCTCACCATCAGGCGGAACTGCGGCCGGCCATCGGTCGGCTTGACCACGACCTCCCGGCGATCGAAGGAGAGCCCCCGCAAGGCGCGCGCGATCGGCAGGTCATCATCCGGGATGCGTGTCGCGGCGTCGTTCTCATAGAAGTGGTTCTCGACCACCATCTCGGCGAATGTCTTGCCCAGCTGCGTTCCCAGGAAGTGCCCGATGGCGTGGTTCGACAGCACGATCGTGCCGTCGGGATCGACCACCAGCACGCCCTCGGCCATGCTGTTGAACGTGGTCTCGAGGATCGCCGACCATCCCGACAGTTCGACATGAGCGTCGGCGAGGTGACCACGTTGTTCGAGTGCGTGTGCTTCGAGTGAGCTTGCTGCCGCCCGCGACCGGGTGAGGGAGGTCCGCAGCGCCCTGTCGGACCGATACGCACGGCGGATCAGGACGCCTGCGATCAGCAGCAGCAGCGCGACGCCGGCGAGATCGATGGCCAGCAGCCACGAGCCGGTTCGCTGCGAGGTCTCCGCGCGCAGCGCGAGCAGCCGGCGTTCCTCCTCGGTGAAGCCGTTCAGCGTTTCGATGATGGCAGCCATCGCAGCGGGCCCTGTCGCGGCGGCTGCGAGCGCGTCGCGGCCGGCGCGGTCGTTCGCGGCATGACTGCGGATGAGCTCATCGGCGAGTTCGATGCGCCGTTTCACGACCTCGCCGATCGAGCCCAGCCGCTCGCTCTGCGCGGGATTGTCGCTGACGGATTGTCCAAGATCCGCTAGCGCTGCGGGAATGCGCGCGCTCGTGTCGCGGAATTCGGCTACGAAACGATCGGCGCCGCTCAGCGCATAGCCACGCGATGCGCTCTCGGCCTGCCGCAGCAGCACGCGCAGGTCGGAGGACTTTTCCAGAACTTCCATCGTGTGCTCGACCCGGGCCGTGTCGCCGCGCGCCTTGATGTCGAGCGCCGTCGAGGCTGCGCCGATCGCAAGCAGGCTTCCAAGACCAAGCCCGATCGCCACCGGCTGGCGGGTCATTGCAGGGTCCTGACAGCGCCACATGCGCCCGGTCGGTCAAGCAGCATTGCGAACATGAATTGCTCGCTATTTTTGCGGCGAATGGGGCGATCCCCGAAAACGACCATTCCTAGGCAATACGCTGCGTTCTGCCAATGGTGTCTTTCCCGCTCTATCCGGATTTGTCCGGCCCCGCCGCGGATTGTTCCGCCGATCAGATGGCGCGCCAATCGCGGGTGGCTCTCAGTTCGCCCGCGCGCGGCCGGCGGAAGACACCTCCGGCGCATCGCGCCCGTTGAGCAGCGCCAGCCGTACCATCTGGGCGAGCTCGGACTTGCGGTAGGGTTTCGTGAGCAGAAGCGCGCTATGATCGATGCGGCCGTGCTCCACCATGGCATTGTCGGTGTAACCGGACGTGTAGAGCACCTTGGTGCCGGGGCGTTGTCGGAGCGTTTCCTCCGCGAGTTCCTTGCCATTGATGCCGCCGGGCATGATGACATCGGTGAAGAGCAGATCGAACGGGTGTCCGGTTTCCATCTTGGCCAGCGCCTCGACGCCGGTCGACGCGGTGATCGTCTTGTAGCCCAGGCTCTGCAGCTGCGAGACGACGAAGCCCTGCACCAATGGATCATCCTCGACGACGAAGATCGTTTCGTCGCCGCGCAGCGGCTGAGGCTCGGGTGCAGCAGGGCTTGCGGCCTCGCCCTTGGGCGCGGGGATGTAGAGCCGGATCGTGGTGCCCTTGCCCTCCTCGCTGTAGATCTTGATGTGACCGCCGGATTGCTTGATGAAGCCATAGACCATGCTGAGGCCGAGGCCCGAGCCCTTGCCGGCTTCCCTGGTCGTGAAAAAGGGCTCGAAGGCGCGATCGCGCACCTCGGTCGACATGCCGGTGCCGGTGTCGCTGACGGCGACCATGACGTAGGGACCGGGAACCACGCCGGCATTGGCTGCGGCATAGGCTTCGTCGAGCACGACCCGGCGCGACTCCAGCAGCAGCTTGCCGCCATTGGGCATCGCGTCGCGGGCGTTGATGGCCATGTTGACGAGTGAATTGGCGAGCTGGGCGGAGTCGATATGGGCGATCAGCTCTTCCTCTTCGAGGATCGAATTGATCTCGATCTGCTCGCCGAGCGTGGGGCGCAACAGCTTGGCGATGTCGAGGATGGTGCTGTTCACGTCGCTGTCGCGCGGGTGCAGCGGCTGCTTCCGCGCGAAGGCGAGCAGATGCCGGATCAACTCGCTGCAGCGGTCCGCGGCCTGCCCGATCAGTGCGGCCGTCGCTGCCGCGGCCGGACGGTCTCTGACCTCGTCGGCAAGGGTTTCGATCGTGCCGGTGATGATCGTCAGCATGTTGTTGAAGTCGTGCGCGACGCCTCCGGTGAGCTTGCCGATCGCATCGAGCTTCTGCGCCTGCTGCAGCAGGCGCTCGGTCTCATGGGCCATCGTGATGTCGTGATAGACCATGGCCGCGCCGGTGATCCCCCCGGCGGCGTCGCGCAGCGGACGCCCGCTCACCATCAGGCGCAGCATCTCGTCGCGGTCCTGCAGGTGGACGATGACTTCGCGCCGGTCGAACGTCTCTCCGCGCAACGCCCGCGGCGTCGGCAGATCCTGTGTCGCGATCGGCGTCACGCCGTCGCTCTCGTAGATGCGAAGGCCGGCCCGGACGTCGGACAGCTTCCTGCCCGGGCGATAGCCGAGCAGGTGCTCGACGGCGGGGTTCGAGAACACGACCGTATCAGCGGCATCGATCACGAGCACGCCTTCCGCCATGCTGTTGAACGTGTTCTGCAGGATCTCCGCCGAGTGGCGCAGCTTTTCGTGCGCCGCAACCAGATCGAGGTGCTGCTGCTCGGCCTTTTCTGCCAGCGAACTCGCCTCGGCCTCGGATCGGACCAGCGAGGCGCGCAGTGTCCGGTCATCGAGATAGGCGCGCCGGACGATATATCCGGCGATCGCCAGCAGGAGTGCCAGGCCGGACAGGTCGATCGTGAGCAGCAGCGACCCGGTGGCCTTCGACGTTGCCGAGCGCTGCGCGAGCAGTTGGCGCTGGTCGGCAATGAAGCGATCGAGGTTGACCGTGATCGCAGCCATCGTGGCCGGGCCTTCGGCCCTGGTTCCGAGCGCTTGGAGCCCTGCGCGATCCGACGCGGCGCGCAGCCGGATCACTTCCGCTGCGATTGCCATTCTTCGCCCGATGAGCGTCTCGGTCTGGGCGAGGAGCTCGACTGATTGGGGACTGTCGGTTACGGCCCGCTGCAGATCGGCCAGAGCCGGCGGAAGCTTCGCGCTGACTTCGGCGAACTCGGCGCGAAACTGTTCAGCGTCGGTGAGAGCGAAGCCGCGCGAGGAAGCCTCCGCTTCGCGCAGCAACAGGCGCAGATCGGATGTCTTCTGCAAGATATCGAGGGATGAGTTGACCCAAGCGGCGTCGTGGCGGGACTTGATGTCCAACGCCGTAGATGCGGCGCCGATGGCCAGGAGCGTGCCAAGACCGAGCGCCAGGGCGATACGCCGGCGAATCATCCAACTATCTCGATCATCGGCATATCCGTCCACTGCGCTGCGGATTCACGCGAGGGTCTCGCGCGGCCGGTGCTGGATTACACCTGGGTTCGAAGCGACGATGGTGCAAGGCGCGCCTCCCCATAAGTCGAATTCCCGGTGTGACCGACGTCGCAGGCGCAACGCCGGCTCGCCGCGATTGTGCGGCGCAGGTCTGCGGAAAACGGTCCATTCATCTGAAGAGATCGACGTCCTTGCCAGCGGCCCGTCCGGGCAGAATCACCAGCGTAAATAATGGACCGGAACGTGCAATACATCTGCACGCCTCGGGGCACAATGTGGAAATTTCTGTCGGAATCGGAGGCGAAGAATGCGGCCTGCTAGCAACTAGCAACTCTGATTTGCCTTGTGACGGAATCGGCGAGGTGGATACCTCGCCGATTCCGTCGGAGATCGTGCGGACGCTATGTCTTACGGGCAGGGATGACGAATCCCGTCATAGCCAAGGTAGGTGCCGGACGCCGGATCGTAGGAGCGGTAACGCTGTGCGCAGTAGCTCGGGTCGGCTCCCTCGGTGCCCACGACGGCAACAGGTGCGGAGTCGTCGTAGTACGAGTCGTCGGTGTAGTAATCCGGTCCGTAGTAATAGGGATCGTTGTAGTAGGCATACGAGCTGCCCAGCGCGCCGCCGACCAAGGCAC
>JBARNF010000897.1:0-2197 GCA_049802835.1 Bradyrhizobium sp. | reverse complement strand
GGCGTCATGCACGCGGTCGCCGATGTCGGAGCGCAGCAGCTGCACGAGCGCCTCGCCGCTCGGCGAGCTATGGCCACCGAGCCAGCGCTCGGCTGTGGAAATGTCGCAGCCGGTCCGAGCTACGATTTCGCGCGGGCATTTGCGGCCGAAAATTCGTTTCAGCTCCAGCGCGACAGGCAAGAACCACCCGCATTCACGCGGGATTCGACCCGCATCGGTGCGGTTTCGCCTTTTTGAAGCCAGCTGCAATGCTAGGCTATTGGCCATCGCGCCTCTCCTCATCGGAGGGAGCAGGCTTGATGCCCCAGAGGCGCGGATCAGCGGTCTTGCCGACTTCGGCAAGCGCCGCGGTCAGCAACAGAAAGGACGGATACGGAAGCCGGTTCTTGGCGCGAGCATTGGTCATGACCTGCGGGACGGATTGGGCGAGCCGGGCAGCGGCCATGGTGCCGCCCAGCGCGTCGATCACACCGGAGGCAGTCTTGATTGAAGTGGATTCATGCGGATCAGCCATAGAGCTGATTTTTATACACGATTCGCTTATTATTCAAAGGAAAGCGATCCGCTTATGGGAAATCCGCCCCGTTTCGGCGATTTTCGGCCTATGCCGCGGGAAGTGAACGAGATTTCAGATCGATTGAGGCTCATCCGGGAGGCGAAAGGGCTCAACCAGGCCACTTTTGCTCGCCTGGTCGGAATCGAGCCGCAGGCCATCAACAACTACGAGACCGGGCTGCGGCGCATCTCCGTGGATCAAGCCATCAAGATCTGCGCCGCCACCGGCGTGTCGCTCGACTACATCTACCGCGGCCTCACCGGACACCTTCCAGTCGACATCGCGACCGAGCTGCAGCGCCTTCACCGTCAAGACAGATCACGCCGCGGCTGATCGCATTTCGCGCAGCATCCGCGAGGCGCACCAAGCTCGGTAGCCACAGCGCCAGCACAACTAGCCCAACCGGGCGCACGACCTCCGCGAGAGTCGGAACCGTGAGCGCAAATCCAGGCGACCCGACGAAAATCTTGCCGCCAACGCAGCCCAACAGGGCCAACAGGACCCCGCACCACCTGCCGAAGAGCAGAGAATCGACAATCACGCCGTAGAGCAAAACCCAAACGAAAAAGACCTCCTGGCCGCTCGCGAGAGCCGAGCCAACCCCGAGCGGAAGCACCAGCAAGAGCGTGGCGAGCGTGAGCACGACCGCCCAAAACGGCGAAAGACGCCCGGAGGCCGTCGACGCGCCGAGGCGCCGCCACAGCCAAGCGGCATGCGGCTTCGCGATCATGAAATTCTCCAAGAGATCAGCAACCTGATCGAGAACTGTACGCGCGTCCTCGATATTTTCGGGCAACTGCGCCGCGATCTGTAACGCAAGCCGTCGCATCGGCTCCGTTTGCCGCACAGCCCTACCAATCAGCCCCATAGGTCTTACTCCACTCCAAAATAAGCATTGCGTGTATACTATTGTTTAAATATACACGATCTGCTTATGCACCTGTAGGGCGGGATTATGGGCACGTTGGAAGACATTGTCATTCCAGATCGCGTCGACGTGGAAAATCGGACGATGCACAAGGATTACGGGGATACCGCCGAACAGTTCCGATCTGTGGGCACATGCCAGCAGGCAGTGGAAGTTATTCCAGTTGACGACCTCGCGCGTTCGGCCGTCCGCGGCAAGGTCACCTTCCTGATCGACGGCCCGTTGATGAGCGCCGGAGCGCGCCGCCGGGCCGTCCTCGAGAACATGGCACGTGACCTCTACGCAGCGCGCGAATGCAGCGACGCCGGGGATTCACGCCGACTGCTGCTCGCGAGAGGGCACAACCCCATCGACGTCCATGTGCTGCACGCCGAGGCGATCGCGCTCGCCAGCACATGGCTTGCCGGGCCGCCGTCCGAAGTCGCAGCGACCGCCGCAGAGCAAGCCGCCACGCGCGAACGATAAGCCGATCCCAACCACCACATCGAGAGACAGCGATGCCAAGAAGCGCCGCCATCAAGAAGCCACGCTCAACGACCGAGACTGATGTGAAGATCGGCAGGCGCATTCGCATGCGCCGCCTCGAACTCGGCATGAGTCAGACCGATCTGGCGAACGCCGTCGGCGTCACGTTTCAGCAGATCCAGAAGTATGAGAGGGGCACCAACGGCATCCGCGGATCGCGGCTTGCTGCCATCGCAGCCGCGTTGCAG
>JBARNF010000896.1:0-4595 GCA_049802835.1 Bradyrhizobium sp. | reverse complement strand
CGCAGGCGGGGAGAGGTGAGCACCGAGCGCGCCGACAGATATGGGTTCACCGCCAGCGCTCGCGCATGCGGGCGCCGAGGTCGATGCGGGGGCCCTGGCTGGCTGTGGTGCGACCCGGCTGCGCGCGTGGCCAGCTGGTGCGCTCGAACAGATGCAGCAGCGCTTCGGGAATGAAGCGCGTGCGCGAGGCGTAGACATGACGATCGCCGCGTACCGGCTGGCCGTGGACGAAGAAGCGCTGCGGCACCAGCAGATGCAGGTCGTCCTTGGCGCGGGTCATCGCGACGTAGAGCAGCCGCCGCTCCTCTTCGAGCTCGGCACTGGTGCCGGCGCCGAGATCGGACGGCATGCAGCCGTCGACGACGTTGAGCACATGGACGGAGTTCCATTCCATGCCCTTGGCGGAATGGATCGTCGAGAGGATCAGATAGTCCTCATCCAACAGCGGCACGCCGGACTGGTCGGAGGTCGCGTCGGGCGGATCGAGCGTCAGCTCAGTGAGAAACCGTTCGCGCGAGGGGTAGCCGCTCGCGATCTGCTCCAATTGCAGCAAATCGGCGCTGCGCACCTCCGCGTCCTCGTGGACGCGCTCGAGATGCGGCTGGTACCAGTGCCGGACGCGCTCGATATCTCCGGGCCATTCCGAGACCCGCAGCTGTTCCATCGTACGCACGAACGCCGTCCAGTCGTCGCCGGCACGCGCCGGCGCCGGCTGCCCGCACAGAGCAGCGATCGGATCGGCGCTGGCACTTGCGGCATCGAGCAGCCGCTGCGCCGAGGCCGGACCGATGCCGGGGATCAGATGCAGCACGCGGAAGCCGGCGATGCGATCGCGCGGATTCTCGATGAAGCGCAGGCAGGCCAGCACATCCTTGACATGGGCCGCATCGAGGAATTTCAGGCCACCGAACTTGACGAACGGGATGTTGCGCCTCGTCAGCTCGATCTCCAGCGGCCCGCTGTGCGACGACGTGCGGAACAGCACGGCCTGCTGTTTCAGCACGATACCCTCCTCGCGCTTGGCCAGCACCTGCGCGACGATGTAGCGGGCCTGATCCGCCTCGTCGTTGATGGTCACGAGCTGCGGCTTGCGGGCGCTCGCGCGATCCGTCCACAGGTTCTTGGTGAAGCGCTCGCGCGCCAGGCCGATGACGCCGTTGGCTGCGGACAGGATCGGCTGGGTCGAACGGTAGTTGCGGTCGAGCGTGATGATGTCCGCGCGCGGGCTGAACTGATCAGGAAAATCGAGGATGTTGCGCACCGTGGCGGCGCGGAACGCGTAGATCGACTGCGCATCGTCGCCGACGACCGTGAGTCCCACGCCATTCGGCTTCAATCCGAGCAGGATCTGCGACTGCAGCCGGTTGGTGTCCTGATATTCGTCGACCAGCACGTGGTCGAAGCGGTCGCCGATCTCCTGCGCGATGGCAGTGTCCGCCATCATCTGCGCCCAGTACAGCAGCAGGTCGTCGTAGTCGAGCACGGCGTTGGTCTGCTTGGCCTCGACATAGGCCGCGAACAGGCCCTTCAGCTCGGCGGCCCATTCCGCGCACCACGGGAAGTGCCGCACCAGCGCGTCCTCCAGCGCCATGTCGGCGTTGACGCAGCGCGAGTAGATCGCGAGGCAGGTTCCCTTGGTGGGAAAGCGCCGCTGCGTGCTGGACAGGCCGCGTTCGTGCCGCACCAAATTCATCAGGTCGGCGGAATCCTCGCGATCATGGATCGTGAACACCGGATCGAGGCCGATGCGCTCGGCGTATTCGCGCAGCATCCGTGCGCCGAGTCCGTGAAACGTGCCGGCCCAGGTCAGCCCGGCGGTGATCGCCTCGGCCTTGCCGGCCAGCACCTTGCGGCCGATGCGCTCGACGCGCCGGCTCATTTCGCTCGCCGCGCGGCGCGAGAACGTCATCAACAGGATTCGACGCGGGTCGGCGCCGTTCACGAGGAGATGCGCGACGCGATGCGCCAGCGTGTTGGTCTTGCCGGATCCGGCGCCGGCGATGATCAGCAGCGGCGGGCCCGGTGCGGCGAAAGCGCCGCCGTGCTCGACGGCGCGGCGCTGCTCCGGATTGAGGTCGTCGAGATATGTCGCGGCTGTGGCTTGCACGAATCGCCCCTTGAGTGCGGCAGAATCAGCCATTCTCTTCGCGAGCGCAACGAGATGGCTGGCTGCCACGGCGTTTTGCGTGATTCGCAACCCGTCTTTTTTGCCACGGTTGCCCACAGAGCGCCCGGCTGCCGCTTGCGCTGGCGCGCGTGCACTCCTATCCAATCAGCCCCGTCACGAATCTCGGAAGAACGCCCGTGCCGAATTTTGCGTCCATCATCGCCGCTGAACTCTCCGTCCGCGATGCCCAGGTCCAGGCCGCGATCGATCTCCTCGACGGAGGTTCGACCGTTCCGTTCATCGCGCGCTACCGCAAGGAAGCGACGGGAATGCTGGACGACACGCAGCTGCGTAATTTGGAGGAGCGGCTGCGCTACCTGCGCGAGATGGATGTGCGGCGTACCGCGATCATCGAGAGCATCAAGTCGCAAGGCAAGATGACGCCCGAGATCGAGCTGGCGCTTGCGACCGCCGACACCAAGGCGCGCCTGGAAGACATCTACCTGCCGTTCAAGGAGAAGCGCCGCACCAAGGCGCAGATCGCCAAGGAGGCCGGGCTCGAGCCGCTCGCCGACATGCTCATCGGTGATCCGATGAAAGCTCCGGAAGTCGAAGCGAAGGCGTTCATCAAGAAGGACGGCGACAATCCGGTCAAGGACGTCAAGGCTGCGCTCGAAGGCGCGCGTGCGATCCTTGTGGAGCGCTTCGCCGAGCACGCCGACCTCGTCGGATCGCTGCGTGAGGAGATGTGGGGCCGCGGCGCCGTCAAGTCGACGGTGCGGTACGGTAAGAAGACTGAAGGCGCCAAGTTCGCCGACTATTTCGATTTCTTCGAGCCGTTCACCAAGCTGCCCTCGCACCGCATCCTGGCGATGCTGCGTGGCGAGAAGGAAGAGGTGCTGCAGCTCGATTTCGGTGATGGCGAGCCGGAGGACAGCAAAGATCCGTCGCTCTATGAGAACCGCATCGCGGTGACCTTCGGCATCTCGCGGCAGGGCCGCCCGGCCGATCAATTCCTGTCGGACTCCGTGCGCTGGGCCTGGCGCACCCGCATCAAGACCTCGCTCGCGCTCGATATCCGCATGCGGCTGTGGCAGGAAGCGGAGAAGGAGGCGGTGCGCGTGTTCGCCACCAATCTGCGCGACCTGCTGCTCGCCGCGCCCGCCGGCGGCCGCGCCACGCTCGGGCTCGATCCGGGCTTCCGCACCGGCGTCAAGGTCGCGGTCATCGACCGTACCGGCAAGTTCGTCGATCACGCCACGATCTATCCGCACGAGCCGCAGCGGCAGTGGAACGAGAGCATGCTGACGCTCGCGCAGCTCTGCATCAAGCATCGCATCGAGCTGGTCGCGATCGGCAACGGCACCGCGTCGCGCGAGACCGAGAAGCTGGTCAACGACCTGGTGAAGCTGAAGCCGGATCTCAAGCTGACCAAGGCGATCGTGTCGGAAGCCGGCGCCTCGGTCTATTCGGCTTCGGAATTTGCCGCCAAGGAATTTCCCAATCTCGACGTCTCGATCCGCGGCGCGGTCTCGATCGCGCGCCGCCTGCAGGATCCGCTCGGCGAGCTGGTCAAGGTGCCGCCGGCCTCGATTGGCGTCGGCCAGTATCAGCACGACCTCAATCAGTATGAGCTGGCGCGTGCGCTGGACGCGACGGTGGAGGACTGCGTGAATGCGGTCGGCGTCGATCTCAATACCGCCTCCGCGCCACTGCTCGCGCGCGTGTCGGGCATCGGCGACAGTCTCGCACAGAACATCGTCGCGCATCGCGACAGCAACGGCCCATTTCCGAGCCGCGACAAGCTGAAGGAAGTGCCGCGGCTCGGACCGAAGGCGTTCGAGCAGTGCGCCGGCTTCCTGCGCATCCGCGACGGCGACAATCCGCTCGATGCCTCCGGCGTGCATCCGGAATCCTATCCGATCGTGAAGAAGATTCTCGAGGCGACCAAGAGCGACATCAAGGCGCTGATCGGCGAGACCAAGGCGCTGAAGTCGCTCAATCCGGCGAAGTTCGCCGATGAGCGCTTCGGCGTGCCGACCGTCACCGACATCATCAAGGAGTTGGAGAAGCCCGGTCGCGACCCGCGTCCCGAATTCAAGACCGCGACCTTCCAGGAGGGCGTCGAAAAGATCACCCATCTCAAGCCCGGCATGATCCTGGAGGCAACCGTCACCAACGTTGCCGCGTTCGGAGCCTTCGCCGATATCGGCGTCCATCAGGACGGACTGATCCACATCTCGGCGATGTCCGAGAAGCGCATCAACGATCCGCGTGAGGTGGTGAAGCCGGGGCAGGTCGTGAAGGTCAAGGTGCTCGACGTCGACGTCTCGCGCAACCGCATCTCGCTGACCCTGCGGCTGTCCGATCCGCTGCCTCCGAAGGGCGAGAAGCGCACCAGCGCGCGGCCGCCGGCGGCAGCGCGCATGACCACCCGTGAGGAGAAGCCGTCGGGCGGCGGCGCCTTGGCCGCGGCGATGGCCAAGGC
>JBARNF010000895.1:0-32851 GCA_049802835.1 Bradyrhizobium sp. | reverse complement strand
TCATGCGCGCCTGCGGCCTCGACCTCGAGAGCCATCCGGAGCTACGCGCCACCGACTTCTACACCAGCCACGAGGCGCTGCTGCTCGGCTACGAGCAGGCCTTCACCCGGGTCGATTCCACCACCGGCGACTGGTACGCGACATCTGGCCATTTCATCTGGATCGGCGACCGCACCCGCCAGCTCGACCATGGCCACGTCGAATATTTCCGCGGCATCAGGAACCCGATCGGCCTGAAATGCGGCCCGTCGCTGAAGCCCGACGAGCTGTTGAAGCTGATCGACATCCTCAATCCCGACAACGAGCCGGGACGGCTGACCTTGATCAACCGCTTCGGCGCCGACAAGGTCGGCGATCACCTGCCGAATCTCGTTCGCGCGGTGAAGCGGGAGGGGCGCAAGGTGGTGTGGTCGTGCGATCCGATGCATGGCAACACCATCACCTCGAATTCGGGCTACAAGACGCGGCCGTTCGACCGCATCATCGCCGAGGTGCGGGCGTTCTTCGCGGTGCATGCCGCCGAGGGCACCCATGCCGGCGGCATTCATCTGGAGATGACCGGCCAGGACGTCACCGAATGCATCGGCGGCGCGCGGGCGATCACCGACGAGCATCTCAACGACCGCTATCACACGGTGTGCGACCCGCGCCTCAACGCCGAGCAGTCGATCGACATGGCGTTCCTGATCGCCGAGCTGTTGAAGCAGCAGCGCGGCGGCAAGGCCGCCCCGATGCCGGCGGTCGCGGGCTTCTGATGCTGCGTCTCTGGCGCGCGACGCTCAACTCGCGCAATGGACTGGCCTTCGCGCTCCGCTCCGAGCAGGCGGTGCGCGAGGAGGTCGTTGCGTTCCTGCTGGCGCTGCCGCTGGCCTACCTGGTCGGCGCGACGCCGATGCGCAGCGTCGAGCTGGTCTGCGCGGTGGTGCTGGTGCTGGTGGTGGAGCTGCTCAACACCGCGATCGAGAAGCTCGCCGATCGCCTGACCACCGAGCACGATCTGCAGATCGGCCGGGTCAAGGATCTCGGCTCGGCCGCGGTCGGCGTCGCGCTGCTGATGGCCGCCAGCTTCTGGCTGTTCGCGATCGCCGAACGGCTCGGCCTGCTCTGAGTTGCCGCGCATGACCGCCGACGCCTTCAGGATCACGCTGGCCCAGCTCAATCCGACGGCCGGCGATATCGCGGCGAACGCCGCGAAGGCGAGGGCGGCGCGCGCGAAGGCTGCGACCGATGGCGCCGATCTGGTGGTGCTGCCGGAGCTGTTCATCACAGGCCATCTGCCGCAGACCCTGGTGCTGAACCCGGAATTCCAGGCCGCCTGCCGCGCCGCTGTCGAGTCGCTGGCGCGCTTGACCGCCGATGGCGGGCCGGCCGTGCTGATAGGCACGCCCTGGGTCGACGACGGCAGGCTCTACAATGCCTGTGTGCTGCTCGACGCCGGCCGCATTGCCGCGCTGCGCTTCAAGACCAACCTGCCGGACCATGCCGCGTTCGATCAGACGCGGCTGTTCGCGCGCGGCCCGGCGGCTGGCCCGGTCAGCGTGCGCGGCGTGCGCATCGGCGTCGCGATCGGCGAGGACATCTGGGTCGAGGAGTCCGAAGGCTACGAGAACGTGGTCGAGACCCTGGCGGAAACCGGTGCCGAGCTCATCGTCGTCCCCGCTGCTGAACCCACCATGCGTGACGCCGGCGATCGACGCCTCTCGGCCGCCGTGGCGCGCGTGACCGAAAGCGACCTGCCGCTGCTCTGGCTCAACCAGGTCGGCGGCCAGGATGACGGCGTGTTCGACGGCGCCTCGTTCGTGCTCAACGCCGATCTTTCCGTGGCGGCGCAGCTGCCGGGCTTCGTCGAGGACATCACGACATTGACCTTGAGCAAGGGGGACGATGGCTGGCAATGCCGGGGGCCGGTCGCCGCGCTGATCGAGGGCGACGAGGCGGACTACGCCGCCTGCGTGCTCGGCCTGCGCGATCGCGTCGCCAAGGGCGGCTTCACCGGTGCCGTGCTCGGCCTGACCGGGGACGTCGATTCCGCGCTGTCAGCGGCGATGGCGGTCGATGCGGTCGGACCCGGCAAGGTCCGCGGCGTGCTGCTGCCCGGGCCCGACACGTCTCAGGTGGCGCAGGATGCGGCCACCGCGTTCGCGGCGCGGCTCGGCGTCGCCTGCGAGGTGCTGCCGATCGCCGCTGCGGTCGACGCTTTCGAAAAGATATTACCGGGGCCGCTTGCGAGCGGCGCCCATCACGACCTGCTGGCGCGCGTGCGGATCACGCTGCTGATGGCGCTGGCGAGCACGTCCGGCGCGCTGGCGGTTGCCACGCGCAACACGTCGGACCTGCCGGTGGGGCGCGTCCGCGAGATGGGTGATGTCACCGGCGGTTTCACTCTGCTCAGGGACATCACCGCGGCTCAGGTGATTCGTCTCGCCACGCTGCGCGGTCGCTGGAAGCCCGCGGATGCGCTGGGGCCGTCGGGCGAGGTCATATCGCCCGATCTCATCGCGAGCCCGCCGGGCGCGGAGCTGCACGACGACCAGATGCTCGTCGAGGAACGTCGTCGCCGCGCGTCATCAGACGCAGTCGAGGGCCGAGGGCGATGATGGCCCGGCGATCTCGCTCAGCGCGTCGGGATGAAGGTCGGGCCGACGGTGCGGATCTGCTTGTCGCCGTTGCCCGTCGTGGTGTCGGCGGAGGTGGTCGGAGCAGTGGCCGCCGCGTCGGCCGGCGCGGCACCCCTTCTGGAAGCGTTCGCCGGCGGCTTGCTGGTCTGGCGCTGCTGCATCCGCTTGGCACTTTCCTCGGTGACGATGATGTCGCCCTGTTCGGCGGCGGAGGCCCGGTCGTCGATCGATTTCAACGCGTCGGCCCAGGTCTGTCCGGGCGCCTTGCAGGAGCAGCTCGGGTTGAACTCGGTGCGGTACTTGAACGCGTTGGCCAGCGCGCTGTAGGGCTGGCCGTTGACCGAGACCGCCTGGTTCATGTCCTCGCCCGGATTGCGATAGGTGAACAGCGTCGCGTCGGCGGCGGGACATTGCGCCTTGCAGGCACGTTCGTCGTCGGCGAAGCGGCCGGGAACGGTCGCAAACGAGATCGGGAAATAGGCGCCGTCGCAGCTGCGCACGCAGACCGTGCGGTAAGTGCCCTGGGGCGCGGCGAGATCGGCGCTCGGCGGCGGCAGCGAGGCAGCCGGGTTGCTGTCAGGCCCACCGCCGAACAGGCTGGTCAGGAAGTTGCCGCCGCCACCGCCGCCACGGTTGGCGTTGACGTATTGCTGGTACTGCGGCCCGCAATTGTTCTGGCCCAAGGCGGCCAGGACGGAGCGGCGCTGATTGTCGCGCTCGCCACCGAAACCGCCACCGCGCAGCCGCTCCAGGCTGCCCGTGATCTGGTCCAGGTTGGTGCGCATCTGCTGGATCTGGTTGTTGACCGGGGCGCATTCGGCCGAGCGGCCGTTGAATATCGAGAAGAAACCGGGGCTATCGCAGCCCATCCGCTTGGCCTGCATGCTCACGCGATCGAGCTCGCCCTGCTGCTTGGCGGCTGCGTCCTGATAGCGCCGGATCTGGTCCTCGCGGGCGGGATCACCGCCACCGCCGCGGTCGATCGAGGCGAGCTGCGATTCGAGCCGGGGACAGATCGGATTGACGCCGGCCTGCGGAGCCGGCTGGCCCGGCGCCATCTGGGCGTAGGTGTCGGAACTCGATTGCGCGGAGGCGTGAGAGCTCGTCAGAGCGAAACCAAGCAGCGCAGCGGAGGCCAACAGGCGCGGAGACAGGGAAGCGATCAAGGTGCGGTATTCCGGTCCATGGGTGCTGCCGCGGGACTAGCACAGATTTCGGAATATTCGCGGCAGCGGCCGGCCTCCAATAGCCGCTTTGTTCGGCAGCGTCACGTCGATTTCGGGGCGCTGGGGTGGCGGGAACACCGCGGCCGGGCTCGTCAGCGCTGGCAGGTGATCGCGACATACTCGCTGCAGCCGCTATGGGTGCAGTTTGCGCCGGCTTTCGGCACCGATCCGGTGATTTCGTCGGGGTCGACGCGACGGTAGGAAGATGCCTGTGCAAAATCCCGTGATTGGCAGTAGGACCGGGCCGCTGAGGCGCCGCACTTCTCGCTCTTCGCAAGGCACTGGTCGACGCCGTAGCCGTCAGATTCGTTGGCGATGATGAAGATGCGGCTCTCCGCCGAGGCGGCGGTCGCGACGGCGAGGAGAACAGAGCAGGCGAGCAGCGCCGAGGAGGATCGCATGGTGCACCGGTCGATGAGGGATACAACTCATGGTTAGGCCAAATCGGTTAAAAATGATTAACCATCAGGCAGGGCGCGAGCATTTGGGCGGCGAAAACGGCCGATTTGCGGCTCTTGACGGAAACATTCCGCTGCATCATGGTGCGTTTCATGAACGGTTTCCTCGCCATCTGCTGCATTTGCCGCGAGATTACGCGCTAGCGATTCGCTGGCTGAGGCCGTCTTTTCTCAACAGAGATGATCAGGACGCCCGGCCGGCAGGTCGGACGCGTGATTCGTGCCGTGGCTGCCCGCCTGTGGGCCGGCATTGGGCGTAGGACACCCGTTGCGTTTTGCCCGGGATCGGCTGTGGGAGCCCGGTCCGGCGAAGCGCGCGCAGAGGCATTCGGGGACGGACCATGGACTTGCGTTTGTACGACACCGCGTCGCGGGAGAAGCGCCCCTTCGTGCCGCTCGATCCCGGCAATGTCCGCATGTATGTGTGCGGACCGACGGTCTACGACTTCGCTCATATCGGCAATGCGCGCCCGGTTATCGTCTTCGACGTGCTGTTCCGGCTGCTGCGGCATCTCGCAAAGCAGGGCGTATGGGATGGCGGAAAGGGAAAGACGAAAGTCACCTATGTCCGCAACATCACGGACGTCGACGACAAGATCAACGCGCGCGCGGCGCGTGACTATCCCGGGTTGCCGCTGAACGAGGCGATCCGTAAGGTCACCGGGGTAACGGCCAACCAGTTCCACAGCGACGCTGCTGCGCTCGGCAGCCTGCCGCCGACCGTCGAGCCGCGCGCCACCGACTTCGTGCTGCCGCGTACCGACGGCAAGGCGGACATGGTGACGCTGATCCAGCAACTGATCGCGCGCGGCCATGCCTATGAGGCGGGCGGCGAGGTGCTGTTCGACACCAAATCGATGCCGGACTACGGCGCGCTCTCGGGCCGCAAGCTCGACGAGCAGCTCGCCGGCGCGCGCGTGGCGGTCGATGTGCACAAGCGGAATCCGGCCGACTTCGTGCTCTGGAAGCAGTCGTCGGCGGACGAGCCGGGCTGGGACAGCCCGTGGGGCCGGGGCCGGCCCGGCTGGCACATCGAGTGCTCGGCGATGAGCGCGGCCTATCTCGGCGAGGTCTTCGACATTCATGGCGGCGGGCTCGACCTGATCTTTCCGCATCATGAGAACGAGATCGCGCAGTCGCGCTGCGCCCACGGCACGTCGGTGATGGCGAACTACTGGCTGCACAACGAGTTCGTGCAGGTCGAGGGTGAGAAGATGTCGAAGAGCCTCGGCAACTTCGTCACTATCCGCGATTTGCTGGCCGACTGGCCCGGCGAGGTGCTGCGGCTGAACATGCTCAAGATGCACTACCGTTCGCCGGCCGACTGGACGCTGAAAGGCGTGGAGGAGAGCGCCAAAACGCTCGACGACTGGTATCGCGTCGCGGCAGATGCGCCGGGAGAGCAGCCCGAGCCTGCGGTGATCTCCGCACTGCTGGACGACATCAACACGCCGCTGATGATCGCGGAGCTGCACGCTCTGCGCGGCCGAGCCGCGTCGGGTGGCGACGCGGATCGAGCTGCGTTCGCCGGCTCGCTGCGCTATTTCGGCTTCCTGTCGGACACCCTGGCGCACTGGGAAGCCCGTAAGCACAAGGCCAAAGGCGTCGATGCCGGCAAGGTCGATGGCCTGATCGCCGAGCGCACCGCGGCGCGTGCCCGCAAGGACTTCAAGGAATCCGACCGCATTCGTGATGAACTGATCGCAATGGGTGTCGTCATCAAGGACGGCAAGGGCGCCGACGGCAAGCCGGTCACGACCTGGGAGATCGCGCGATGAGCAAGCCCGACACGCCGTTTCCGCGGCACTGGTTGTACTACATCGGACTGAAGCTGGTGCTGATCGCCGGCGCGGTAGCGCTGGTCACGAAACTCTACGGCATGTGGTGACGTCATGGGACAGGCTCTCCCGAGGCCCGCATTGCGGCCGTTTCTCCCCGCCGACACGCCGCTGCTGGCTTCGATCTTCGTCGCCAGCATCCAGGAGCTGACATCAGACGACTACAGCGCGGAGCAGCAGGAGGCCTGGGCCTCCGCCGCCGACGATGAATTGCAGTTCGGCAAGAAGCTTGCCGCCGGGCTCACCTTGATTGCGACCCTGCAGGGCTCGCCGGTCGGCTTCGCCTCGCTCAGGGGCAACGACCATATCGAGATGCTCTATGTCCACCCGAGCGTGGCGGGGCAGGGGGTCGGGACGCTGCTGTGTGACGCGCTGGAAAAACTCGCAGCCGCCCGCGGTGCGCCCCACCTGTCCGTCGATGCCAGCGACACCGCGGTCGATTTCTTCAAGAAGCGCGACTACGTCGCGCAGCAGCGCAACAGCATCACCATCAATGACGAATGGCTCGCCAACACCACGATGAAGAAAGAGCTGGCCTCCGGCGGAGCAAAGACATGAGCACGGCAGGCACAAGCAAGGAACGGCTTTATCTGTTCGACACCACGCTGCGCGACGGCGCGCAGACCAACGGCGTCGATTTCACGCTCGCCGACAAGCAGGCGATCGCGCGGCTGCTGGATGATCTCGGCATCGACTATGTCGAGGGCGGCTATCCCGGCGCCAATCCGCTCGACACCGAGTTCTTTGCCGCGAAGCCCAAGCTCGGTCACGCCCGCTTCACCGCGTTCGGCATGACGCGCCGCGCCGGGCGTTCGGTTTCGAACGATCCAGGTGTGGCGGCGCTGCTGGAGGCCAGGGCAGATGCGATCTGCTTCGTCGCCAAGGCGTCGGCCTACCAGGTGCGCGTCGCGCTGGAGACCACCAACGAGGAAAATCTGGCCTCTATCCGCGACAGTGTCACCGCAGCAAAGGCCGCGGGCCGCGAGGTGATGCTCGACTGCGAGCATTTCTTCGACGGCTACAAGGAGAATGCCGCGTTCGCGCTGGCCTGCGCCAGGACGGCCTACGACGCCGGCGCGCGCTGGGTGGTGCTGTGCGACACCAATGGCGGCACCATGCCGCACGAGATCGAGGCGATCGTCGGCGAGGTCGTGAAGCACGTGCCCGGCGGCCATCTCGGCATCCACGCCCATAACGACACCGAGCAGGCGGTGGCGAATTCGCTCGCCGCGGTGCGCGCCGGTGCCCGCCAGATCCAGGGCACGTTGAACGGTCTCGGCGAGCGCTGCGGCAATGCCAATCTGTGTTCGCTGATCCCGACCCTGAAACTGAAGACGGAGTTCGCGGAGCAGTTCGAGATCGCGGTCTCGGACCAGCAGCTCGCCGGGCTGATGAAGGTGTCGCGCACGCTCGACGACATGCTCAACCGCGCGCCGAACCGCCATGCGCCTTACGTCGGTGAGAGCGCCTTCGTGACCAAGACCGGCATTCACGCCTCAGCGGTGCTGAAGGATCCGCATACCTATGAGCATGTCGCACCGGAGAGCGTCGGCAATCGTCGCAAGGTGCTGGTCTCCGACCAGGCCGGCCGGTCCAATGTCATTGCGGCGCTGGAGCGCGGCGGTGTCCCGTTCAGCAAGAGCGATCCGAAGCTGACGCGCCTCGTCGAGGAGCTGAAGGAGCGCGAGGCGGCCGGCTATGCCTACGAGTCCGCCAACGCCTCGTTCGAGCTGCTGGCCCGGCGTACGCTTGGCTCGGTGCCGGACTATTTCCGGGTCGAGCAGTTCGACGTCAATGTCGAGCAGCGCTACAACGCGCTCGGCGAGCGCGTCACGGTGGCGCTCGCCGTGGTCAAGGTCGACGTCGCCGGCGAGCGGCTGATCTCGGCCGCCGAAGGCAATGGTCCGGTCAACGCGCTCGACGTCGCGCTGCGCAAGGATCTCGGCAAGTACCAGGGCTTCATCGATGGCCTGAAGCTGATCGACTACCGCGTCCGTATCCTCAATGGCGGCACCGAGGCGGTCACGCGCGTGCTGATTGAGAGCGAGGACGAGCGAGGGGAGCGCTGGACGACGGTCGGCGTCTCCCCCAACATCATCGACGCCTCGTTCCAGGCGCTGATGGACTCTGTATTCTACAAGCTGGTGAAGTCCGGCGCGCCGGGATGACGGTGCTCGTAGCCCGGATGAGCGAAGCGACATCCGGGTTCACCCATACGGCTCGTGAGACCCCGGATGTCGTTGCGCTCATCCGGGCTACGAGGTTAGGAGCACCATGATCGACCATGTCTCCGTCGGCGTCAGCGATCTCGTCCGCAGCGCGCGCTTCTACGCGCTCGCGCTGGCGCCGCTCGGCCTGACGCGCCTGATCGAGCGTCCCGCCGCGGTCGGCTTCGGCAAGGCCTATCCGGAATTCTGGATCAATCTGCGCGCTGCCATGGCGCGCGTGCCGGCCGAGACCGGCTCGCATCTCTGCTTCCGCGCCAGGAGCACGGCGGAGGTCGATGCCTTCCACGCGACGGCGCTGGCCGCAGGCGGCGTTTCAGATGGTGCGCCGGGACTGCGCCCGCATGACCGCGTGCGGTATTATGCCGCCTTCGTCCTCGATCCCGATGGCAACCGGATCGAGGCGGTCACGTTTCCGGCGGAGTAGCGGTCAGAGCCGCTTGGCGATCTCCGGCGCCATCTCCGCATCTTCCTTGGCGACGCGCCCAGCCGCCTCGCGCAGCCGCGGCAGGATGTCCTCGACGCGATCGGCCTTCAGCAGCTCGATCTGGAAGCCGGGCCGGATGAACTCGGTCTCGCGCATGTGGGCAAGCAGCCCGAACAGCGGCTCCCAGAAGCCGTCGATATTGGCCATCAGAACCGGCTTGGCGTGCCGGCCGAGCTGCTTCCAGGTCAGCTGCTCGACCAGTTCCTCGAGCGTGCCGATGCCGCCCGGCAGTGCGACGAATGCATCGGAATGCTCGAACATCAGCCGCTTGCGCTCGTGCATGTCGGGGGTGACGATGAGATCCTTCAGCGGCATCATGACCTCCTTCTTCACCAGGAAGTCGGGGATGATGCCGGTCACATCACCGCCATGATCGAGCACGGACTTGGCGACCGCGCCCATCATGCCGATGGAGCCGCCGCCATAGACGAGTCTGACGCCGTTTTCGGCAAACACCTTGCCGAGTGCTTTCGCTGATTCGATGAAGCTGGGATTGGTCCCCGGGCCGGAGCCGCAATAGACACAGACGGTGCGGATTTCAGTCATTGGACGGATGTGACACTGCAGTTGGAAGGCGTCAAGACGGAGGCGGGCAGGGCTCTGCCCGCCGATTTCACGGAATGGTACACACGATCTGAATTCGGCGATGCAAATACTGCGCCGCCGCAACCGAATCCATTGAAGTGCGGGTGCATGTGGCCGCCGGACCCTCTATATGAGGCCTGCACCGCCCGGACCCCAACGTGCCCAAGGCCCCGCTGTTCCAGATCGCTTGATGCCCCCCGATTCACACCCTCATTCCGCCGCCACTCAGCCGCCCGTGTCCCTGGAGCAGGGAACGATGGCTGGCACCTTGAGGCGCCTGTGGCCTTTCATCTGGCCGAGCGATCGGGCCGACCTGAAGATGCGCGTGCTGTGGTCGGTGGTGCTGCTGCTCGTGGCCAAGGTCGCGACGCTGATCCTGCCCTTCACCTTCAAATGGGCCACCGACGCGCTGACCGGCGCCAACACCGCGCCGGTGGCGCCCGCGAACTGGGCGTTCTGGCTCGTGGTCTCGCCCCTGGCGATGACGGCGAGCTATGGCGCGGTGCGCGTGCTGATGGCGGTCCTGACGCAATGGCGCGACGGTATCTTCGCGCGCGTCTCCATGCATGCGGTGCGCAAGCTCGCGACCATCACCTTCGTTCACATGCACGAATTGTCGCTGCGCTTCCACCTGGAGCGCAAGACGGGCGGACTGACGCGCGTGCTCGAGCGCGGCCGCAATGCGATCGAAACCATCGTGCGCATGGTGATCCTGCAGCTGATCCCGACCATCGTCGAGGTCTCGCTGCTGACGGCCGTCCTGCTGTGGCAGTTCGACTGGCGCTACGTGCTGGTGACGCTGACGATGGTCGCGGCCTATCTGTACTACACCTACATCGCGACCGAGTGGCGCATCGAGATCCGGCGCCGGATGAACGACTCGGATACGGACGCCAACACCAAGGCGATCGATTCGCTGCTCAACTACGAGACGGTGAAGTATTTCAGCGCCGAGACGCGCGAGGCCGAGCGCTACGACCGCTCGATGGAGCGCTACGAGCGGGCCAGCGTGAAGACCTATACCTCGCTTGCCGTCCTCAATGCCGGGCAGGCGGCGATCTTCACGATCGGGCTGACCGTGGCGATGCTGATGTGCGCCCAGGGCGTGCGCGAGGGACGCAACACGGTCGGCGACTTCGTCATGATCAACAGCATGATGATCCAGTTGTATCAGCCCTTGAACTTCATGGGCATGGTCTACCGCGAGATCAAGCAGGCCATCATCGACATCGAGATGATGTTCGGCGTGCTGACTCGCGATCCGGAGGTGAAGGACGTGCCCGGTGCCACACCGCTGATCGTGACATCCGGCGCGGTCCGCTTCGAGGATGTGCGCTTCGCCTACGAGCCCGATCGGCCGATTCTCAAGGGCCTCAGCTTCGACGTGCCGGCCGGCAAGACGGTCGCGATCGTGGGCCCCTCCGGCGCCGGCAAGTCGACCATCTCGCGGCTGATCTTCCGCCTCTACGACGTCTCCGGGGGCCGCATCCTGATCGACGGCCAGGACATCCGCGCGGTGACCCAGGCCTCGCTGCGGTCGCAGATCGGCATGGTGCCGCAGGACACGGTGCTGTTCAACGACACGATCCGCTACAACATCCGGTATGGGCGCTGGGATGCCGACGATGCTGATGTCGAGGAGGCCGCGCGGCTCGCCCGGATCGACGGCTTCATCCGGATGGCGCCCAAGGGCTACGAAACCCAGGTCGGCGAACGCGGCCTCAAGCTGTCCGGCGGCGAGAAGCAGCGCGTCGCGATCGCGCGTACGATTCTCAAGGGACCGCCGATCCTGGTGCTGGACGAGGCGACCTCGGCGCTCGACAGCCATACCGAGCACGAGATCCAGGAGGCGCTGGAGCGCGTGTCGCGCAACCGGACCTCGCTCGTGATCGCACACCGGCTCTCGACCATCGTCGCCGCCGACGAGATCATCGTGCTCGACCAGGGTCGGATTGCGGAACGCGGCACCCATGGCGTGCTGCTGGCGCAGGGCGGTCTCTATGCCGCCATGTGGAACCGGCAGCGCGAAGCCGAGGCGGCCCGCGAACGGCTGGCGCAGATCGACGACGCGGTCGGGGCGCCCAATCGCAATCCGCCCGGGACGGGTGAGACGGTGGCGACGGCCGCGGAATAATGACGCATTTTGCGATCATTGTGCGGAGGAATTCATTCCGACCTTCGCCGTCCACCGACCTCGTGCGGCGAATTCGAAGTTCTGTTCAATTCCCCGGCCGGTTCGTCGTCAGACGTTCGAATTCAAGGGCTGCAAGCGAATC
This sequence comes from Bradyrhizobium sp., assembly GCA_049802835.1. Taxonomy (GTDB): domain Bacteria; phylum Pseudomonadota; class Alphaproteobacteria; order Rhizobiales; family Xanthobacteraceae; genus Bradyrhizobium. Next base: position 21,138 of record JBARNF010000895.1, on the reverse strand, counting down.
GAAGAACTGCCGGCGCTCCTCGTTTCCGAAGTTCGCAAACGAACGCGCCATGATATGATACGGGCTTCGGAAACGAAGCACTATGCAATGCGTCGGTCCGCTCTGACGTCAGAGGGATCCCATCTCAACGAAGCAGGCCATGTCGATCAGCAATTCCATCCGCGCCCAGATTCCTCCGATCCATCCCGAAGGCTACCCGTTCATCGGAGGCTTTGCGCTGGGCAGCCTCATCCTGTTCTGGATCTGGACGCCGCTCGGCTGGATCGCCACGCTGCTCACGGTCTGGTGCGCGCTGTTTTTCCGCGATCCGATCCGGGTGACACCGCAGCGTGAAGGCCTCGTGGTGTCGCCGGCCGATGGGCGCGTCTCGATGATCACGCGGGCGCTGCCGCCGGCCGAGCTCGGCCTGGGGGATCGGCCGCTGCTGCGGGTCTCGATCTTCATGAGCGTGTTCAACGTCCACGTGAACCGCAGCCCGGTGGCCGGCCGGATCGAGAAAATCTCATATCGCCCGGGTGCCTTCATCAATGCCGAACTCGACAAGGCGAGCGAGGATAATGAGCGCAACTCGCTCGCGATTGCGACGCCGCACGGCCGCATCGGCGTGGTCCAGATCGCGGGCCTGGTGGCGCGCCGGATCGTCTCGTTCGTGCGCGAGGGGCAGACCATTGGGGCCGGCGAACGGTTCGGGCTGATCCGGTTCGGGTCGCGGCTCGACGTCTACCTGCCAGACGGCACCGAGGTCCTGGTGTCGGAAGGCCAGACCGCCATCGCCGGCGAAACCATTCTGGCCGATTTCAACGTCACCGTGCCAGGCCTGACCTTCCGCAGTCTCTGAACCGTCCCCGGCCCCAGGGTGACCCATTAACGGGATCTTGGCTACAGGTTCCGGCAAACCCACACGCGGTGGTGATCATGAGCTTCGATCCGAACTCTCCCGAATTGCGCCGTCGCCGCTTCCGTCCGATCCCGGTGCGGATGCTGGTGCCGAACATGATCACGCTGCTGGCGATCTGTGCCGGCCTGACCGCGATCCGGCTGTCGACGGAAGGGCGCATGGAGCTCGCGGTCGGCGCGATCGTCTTTGCCGCCTTTCTGGACGGCATCGACGGGCGCATCGCACGCCTGATCAAGGGCCAGTCGAAATTCGGTGCCGAGCTCGACAGCCTGGCGGATTTCGTCAATTTCGGCGTGGCGCCGGGGCTGATCCTGTATTTCTGGCAGCTGCATGAGCTGCGCGACGGCGGCTGGATCGCCGCGATGATGTATGCGATCAGCGGCGGGCTGCGGCTGGCGCGCTTCAATGCCAGCATCGACGATCCCAACAAGCCGCCCTTCGCCGCCAATTTCTTCACCGGCGTGCCGGCGCCGGCTGGCGCGATCACGGTGCTGTTGCCGGTCTATCTGGCCTTTCTGGATCTGCCCAAGCCGCCGGCACTGGTCACGGCGCTCTACACGCTGCTGATCGCCTTCCTGATGGTGTCGCGGCTGCCGGTGTTCTCCGGCAAGACGGTGCGGATGCGCGTGGCGCCCGAACTGGTGCTGCCGGTGTTTGCCTCCGTTGTGTTCTTCGTGGCGCTCCTGGTGGTCTATCCCTGGCAGATCCTGTCGGCCGGCTCGATCCTCTACATCCTCGGCCTGCCGCTCAGCTGGCGGTCGTATCGCCAGCACGCGGTACGGCATGCGGCGGCGCTGGGCGCGGCGGCTGCTGTCTCGCCAGCCTCAGCGTCGACGCCAGCTTTTGCGCCGCCGGGCGCGGCCGCGGCTGAGCCGGACCGGCCGTCGGAACGGCTGCACTGAACGGCCGGGCGTCAAGCGCTTGGCGCTTTTGCCGGCTGCACTGGCGTCGGTTATACCGGATGCAAGGACGGTCAGAATGCCGCCCGCATCATCCGGAGAAAAACGCCTGTGACAAGTTCCGCCGCCGCGCCACTCGCTCCATCCGTCCTCGAGGCGCTCGCGCGCTACGATACGCCGACCATCTGCAATGCGATGGAGATCGTGGCGCCCGAGCGCCGCCTGATCGGCTATACGACCAAGCCGCTGGTCTGCCCATTTCCCGATCTGCCGCCCATGGTCGGCTACGCGCGCACGGTCACGATCCGCTCGGTGGTGAAGTCCGGCCTGCCGGCCGACGAGCAGGCCAGGCGACGCATCGCCTATTATGAGTATGTCGGTACGGGGCACGGTCCGCGCATCGCGGTCATCCAGGACATCGACGGGCCGGATATCGGCTATGGCGCGTTCTGGGGCGAGGTGCAGAGCAATGTGCACAAGGCGCTGGGTTGCCTCGGCGTGGTCACCGACGGTTCCATCCGCGACATCCCGCAATGGGCGCCGGGCTTCCAGGCGCTGGCCGGCTCGATCGGTCCGTCGCACGCCTGGGTTCATGCCGAGAGCTTCGGCGGCGAGGTTCGCGTCGCCGGAATGACGGTGCGTTCGGACGATCTCATCCACGCCGATCGCCACGGCGCGATCGTGATTCCGGCTGACATTGCCGCCCAGCTGCCGGAGGCGGCCGAGCTCTGTGCCCGGCGCGAAACGCCGATCCTGGAGATCGCGCGAGCGGCGGATTTCTCGCTCGAGAGGCTGAAGGATGCGTTGAAGCGGTCGGCTGAGATCCACTGAGCGTCCAGGAGGCATGCGCCGTGGTGAGCGCCGCCGCTGCGCTCCGCCCCGGGAGCTACGGCGTTGGGTCCTGCAACTGAAGCGCGGGGCGGTCTTGGTGAGACCGCCCGACGGGCCAAGGCGATCGGCTGTCGCGTTCGCAACGTCGGCTGCGGCACAGCTGCGTGACGACCTGATCCGGATGATTACGGGGAGAGAGGCCCGGGCCGCCCAGAACCCGTCGAGCGTGGTGACCGATTACCCGCTGATCGCCAGAGATGTGCCGAAGATTAACGGGCGCTCTCGCGTTCGGAAGATTTTATCCATCAAGCTTTACCGGATCGCTAGCCTGCATCGCTATGCCATGTCGTCGAGGACGAAGACACATGCGCAGGCTGATATCCAAATCGATGCCGTTGTTCGGCCGGCTCGACCGGGCCGTCGACAAGGTGGTGCGTCTGATCGGGCATTTTGGCAGCGCCATGATCGGCCTGTCGGCGATCGCATTGGTCTGGGCCGGCATCTTCTACACGATCACCGAGGAGCATTCGCGCACCGAGCGGTCGGCGCTGAAGAATGGCGCCAATCTCGCGCGTGCCTTCGAGGAGCAGATCATCCGCTCGATCCGTGCAGCCGACCAGACGCTGCTCTACGTCCGCGATTCCTACGCGAAGGACCCGCAAAACTTCGACATGTCGCTGTGGTGGAAGAACAGCCAGTTCTTGTCCGACTTCTCTTTCCAGGTGGTCGTGATCGGCAAGGACGGCGCCATGCTGTCAAGCAACATCGATCCGAAGATGCGCGGCCTCGACCTGCACGATCGCGAGCACTTCCGCGTGCATGCCGACGGCAAGGATGATTTTCTGTTCATCAGCAAGCCGATCTTCGGCCGGGTCTCCAACAAATGGTCGATCCAGCTGACACGCCGGATCATCATGTCGGACGGCTCGTTCGGCGGCGTCGTGGTGGTCTCGCTCGACCCCGAATACCTCTCGAGCTTCTATAATTCGGTCGACATCGGCAAGAAGGGGAACGTCACCCTGGTCGGGCTCGACGGCATCGTGCGCGCGCGCGCCTCCGCCGGACCCAGCGCAATCGGGGCCTCGCTGGTCGGCAGCAAGATGCTCGCTGGAGCTCTGGAGCGAGGCACCGGCGCCTACACCGGTCGCAGCCAGATCGACGGCGTCACCCGCATCTATTCGTTCCGGCGGATCACGCCCTATCCGCTGGCGGTCGTCGTGGGCCAAGCGTCGGACGAGATCTTCGACGCGTTCACGATCGACCGCGATCGCGATCTGGTGGTCGGCGCGCTGCTTTCGGTGATCATCGGCATCGTCACGATCCTGATCGCGCGCTATCAGGCCGGGCTCGCCGCGTCGCGTGACGCCGCCGAGGCCGGAACGCGCGCGCGTTCCGAGTTCCTGGCCATGATGAGCCACGAAATCCGCACCCCGATGAACGGCGTCATCGGGCTCGCCGACCTTCTGCTGTCGGCAGAGCTGGCGCCGGAACAGCGCAAGATCGCAACCACGCTGCGCGAGTCGGCGGACTATCTGCTGCAGTTGCTCAACGACGTCCTGGATTTTTCCAAGCTCGATGCCGATCGCCTCGAGATCGAGCACATCGAGTTCGACCTGCACCGGTCGGTCACGGCGACGGCTGAACTCCTGGTGTCTCGCGCCAAGGAGAAGGGCCTGCAACTAACGACCTCGATCGCGCCGGAGGTGCCCAATTTCGTCGTCGGCGATCCCGCACGGCTGCGGCAAGTGCTGTTCAACCTGGTCGGCAATGCCATCAAGTTCACGGAGGCGGGCAGTGTGCATGTCGGCGTGCGGGCCGAGGATCTCTCTGAATCGAATCTGACCCTGGTGTTTTCAGTCACCGATACCGGCGTCGGCATTCCCGCGGAAGCGGCCGGCCGGTTGTTCAAGCAGTTCTCGCAGGTCGACAACTCCATCTCGCGCCGGTTCGGCGGCACCGGACTTGGCCTTGCAATCTGCAAGCGCCTCGTCACCTGCATGGGCGGCGACATCAAGGTGCAGAGCAAGGTGGGCGAAGGCAGCACCTTCACCTTCTCCATCCAGGTCCAGCCGCAACCGCAGCAGGATGTCGACCATGTCAGCGCGCTCGAGGCCGTCATCGCGCCGGTCGGCGAGACCGCGCACGAGGAGCGGCCAGCCGCGACCGACCCACTCAAGATCCTGGTGGCGGAAGACAATCTGACCAATCAGTTCGTGATCAAGAAGCTGCTCGACAAGCTGGGCCATCGGCATGACATCGTCGAGAACGGCACGCAGGCCATCGCGGCGGTGCAGAAGCACACCTACGACCTCGTGCTCATGGACATGATGATGCCGGAAATGGACGGCTTGACGGCGACGCGGATGATCCGCTCGCTGCCGCCGCCCGCCCAGGACATCTACATCATCGCCCTGACGGCCAACGCCACCACCCAGGACCATCTGGCGTGCACGGATGCCGGCATGAACGACTTCGTGACCAAGCCGGTCACTCGCGACCGACTGAACGCCGCTCTGCTTCGCGCGGTTGCCGCCACACACAAGGAGAGACTTGTCGCATGACCGACTTGGTGCAATTCGAAGAATCCGTCTATCAGATCCTCGTCTCCGAGCTCGGCGAGGAGGATGCGCTGGAAGTGCTGCGGACGTTCCTGGATGATACGTCCGGCAAGTTTGCCCGGATGGCGACCAAGTTCGAGGACCGGCTGGAATTGAGGCGCGAGGCGCATTCCATCAAGAGCTCGTCGGCGACGTTCGGCTTCTCGACCCTGTCGCGGCTGTCCCGCGAACTCGAGGCCGGCTCGGTGACGATGGCTCCGGCGCAGCTGCTCGAAATGGTCAACAAGATGCAGCAATCGTTCGAGCAGGCGGTTCTGTTCGCAGAGGCGAACCTGCTGAAGCCTGCCGCCGCCGCATGAAGCCGCGTGGAACGCGTGTTCCAAACACCGATTCCACGATCTTGTTTACCTCTCATTATGCCTACCAAATTCGGTAACTCGTCCTTAATCGCGGCCATTTAGGCTCGTGGCACGTGGTTTAGAAGTGCCGCGTCCGTCCGGCAGGATCGGTGGTTCGCGTAGGCGGTGGAGTTGACTCATGGATATCATGACGAGCGTGGGGCTCGTGGCTGGCGTGGTCGTCATCGCGACGATGATGCTGCTGGGCGGCGATCTCGAGATGTTCGTCAGCGAGCACGCGGCCATCATCATTTTCGGCGGTTCGATCTCGGCAACCATGATCCGTTTCCCGCTGGGGGTGATGCTGCACGGCATTCCGCTTGGAATGAAGTTCGTCTTCACGATGAGCCGCCTGTCGGCCCGTGACCTGGTTGACGAGCTGGCCCGCATCGCCGAGATCGCCCGCAAGCAGGGACCGGTGGGACTGGAAAAGGTCGAGACCGACGAGCCGTTCCTGGCCAAGGGCATCCGGTACGTCGCCGACGGCTACGATCTCGAATTCATCCGCGACAATCTCGAGCGCGACCGTGACAATTTTCTCATGCACCTCGATGAGGGCAGCAAGATCTACCGCGCCATCGGCGACTGCGCCCCGGCGTTCGGCATGGTCGGCACTTTGATCGGCATGGTGCAGATGTTCGCCAACATGACCGACCCGTCGAAGCTCGGCCCCTTCATGGCAACGGCGCTGCTCGCAACCTTGTACGGTGCATTGGTCTCGAACCTGATCTGTCTGCCGATCGCCGACAAGCTGCACGGCAAGCTGCTGGACGAGGAAACCAACCGCACCCTGATCATCGACGGCATCCTGATGATCCGTGACTCCAAGAGCCCGGCGCTGGTCCGCGAAATGCTGCTCGCCTATCTGCCGGAGAAGCATCGCCACGCCGAAGGTGAGCCTGTGCCGGCCTGATCGGCGGCAGGGCGAGCTGGGGTGGGGTGAGCGATGGCCAAGAAGAAACGGGGCGATGCGCATGGTGGCGGTCACGGCTGGTTCGTGACTTTCGCCGACCTGATGGGTCTTCTGGTCAGCTTCTTCGTGATGCTGGTCGCGTTCTCGACCATGGACAACGCCAAGCTGAAGGTCGTCGCCGGCTCGATGCGTGACGCTTTCGGCGTGCAGTCGGAATCACGCTATTCCGGCATCGTCGAATCCGACGGCCTGCCGACGCGGCCGCGGCTCAAGAATGCCGCTCACGTCTCGCCCGAGGAGACCTCAAACGAGCCGAGCCCCGAGCAGGAGGAGCGGCAGCATACCAACGGCGCCAAGCTGAAGACCGACCGCCAGTTCGCGCTCGCCTCGGCCTCGCTCCGCCAGGCTCTGCAGGACATGCCGGAGATGACCGAGATCTCCAAGCACATCATGTTCGAGGAAACCAAGCAGGGGCTCAACCTCGAGATCGTCGACCAGGACGGTCGCTCGATGTTCGCCGACGGCTCCAAGGTACCTCATGACCGCACCCGTCGGCTGATCGAGAAGCTGGCCGCGCCCCTCAAGGCGACGCCGCTGCGGATCCAGATTACCGGACATACGGCCGCCGGCTTCGTCCCGGCGCGCAGCGACTATGGAGCCTTCGACCTGTCGGCCGACCGCGCCAACGCCGTCCGCCAGATCCTGGAGCGGGAAGGCCTTCCGGGGAGTCACGTCTACGCGGTGGCTGGCAAGGCCGACACCCAACCGCTGTTCCCGGACGATCCCTCGCTGTCGGCCAATCGACGCGTCACCATCACCTTGATGCGGGAAGACCCGCCGCTGCCGCCCGACTTGAAGCCTTAGCGGGCGGCACCGGGCCGTGGCGCCGGTGGACATCCACGAGGGAGGTGCTGCTTTGTCGCAACCGGGGAACCGAGGTCTGCTACGCTAGAGCCTTGACCCGTGGCCTGTATGCGTCCAAACGCGCCGGGCCAAGCAGGGAAGATGCGTCCGAGCGACATGACGGCCAACGCCACATCGACCGAAGGACAGGAAGCCGCGAGCGCTTCGGGGTTTTGGGGGCTGACGCTCGGCAGCATCGGGGTCGTGTTCGGCGACATCGGAACCTCGCCTCTCTACGCCTTTCGCGAGGCCGCCACCGGCGCCGCTCAGGGCCAGCCGGTCTCGCGGATCATCGTGCTCGGCGTGCTCTCCCTGATCCTCTGGTCGCTGTTTATCGTGGTCACCGCCAAATACGTCCTGCTGCTGTTGCGGGCCGACAACAACGGCGAGGGCGGAACATTGTCGCTGATGGCGCTCGGCCAGCGGGCGCTGGGCCGGCGAAGCCTCTTCCTGATGTCGTTGGGCGTTGTCGGCGCCGCGATGTTCATTGGCGACTCCATGATCACGCCGGCGATTTCGGTGCTCTCGGCGGTCGAAGGCCTCAAGCTCGCAACGCCCGCGCTCGAGCACTACGTCGTGCCGCTCACGGTGTTCATTCTGGTCGTGCTGTTTGCGGTCCAGAGCAAGGGGACGGCGCGGGTCGCCTCGGCCTTCGGTCCCGTGATGGTCGTCTGGTTCACGTCGCTAGCCGTGATGGGGATCGTCCACATCAGCGACGATCCCTCCGTGCTCGCGGCGATCAATCCATATTATGCAGTGCAGTTCCTGCTCTCGCACGGGACGATCGGCCTGGTCACGCTGGGGGCGGTGTTCCTCGCGGTGACCGGCGGCGAGGCGCTCTATGCGGATCTCGGTCATTTCGGCCGCAAGCCGATCCAGTCGGCCTGGCTGTTCTTCGTGCTTCCATCGCTGCTGATCAACTACTTCGGGCAGGGTGCCCTGGTGCTGTCCGATCCCGGCGCCATCGCGAATTCGTTCTATCGGATGGTGCCGGATCTGCTGCTGCTGCCGCTGGTGGGGCTCGCGACGGCCGCGACCGTGATCGCGAGCCAGGCCGTGATCACCGGCGCCTACTCGCTGGTCAGCCAAGCCGTGCAGCTCGGCCTGCTGCCGCGGTTCGAGGTCCGGTATACGTCGGAGAGCCATGCCGGGCAGATCTATCTGCCGCGCGTGAACCGGCTGCTCCTGATCGGCGTGATGCTGCTGGTGCTGCTGTTCCGGACCTCCAGCAATCTTGCGTCCGCCTACGGTATTGCCGTTTCCACCACCATGGTCGCCGACGGCATCATGGGTTTCGTGGTGATCTGGAAGCTCTGGAACCTGCGTGCCGCCGTGGCGGCCGCCTTGATCGCTCCGTTCGTCATCGTCGACATGACATTCTTCAGCGCCAACCTCCTCAAGCTCCTCGAAGGAGCCTGGGTGCCGCTGCTGTTCGGTGCCGCGATGGTCGTGACGATCTGGACCTGGCGGCGCGGCTCGGCGATCCTGGTGCTCAAGACACGCAAGATCGAAGTCCCGCTGGACGCGCTGATTGCCAGCCTGGAGAAACGGCCGCCGCACATCGTGAAAGGCACCGCGGTGTTTCTCACCAGCGATCCCACCTCGGTGCCGACGGCCTTGCTGCACAATCTCAAGCACAACAAGGTGCTGCACGAGCACAACGTGATCCTGACCATCGAGACCGCGCAGACGCCGCGGGTCGATCTGTCGGAGCGCGTGCGCATGGAGAAGATCAGCGACAAGTTCTCCAAGGTACGGCTGCGCTTCGGCTTCATGGAATCGCCGAACGTGCCCAGAGCGCTGGCGGTGGCGCGCAAGCTCGGCTGGCAATTCGACATCATGTCGACGTCGTTCTTCGTCTCGCGTCGCTCGCTGAAGCCGTCGTCCCAGTCCGGCATGCCGAGCTGGCAGGACCATCTGTTCATCGCACTCACCCGCTCGGCCAATGATGCGACGGACTACTTCCAGATTCCAACGGGCCGGGTGGTCGAAGTCGGTACTCAGGTAACGATTTGATCGCGTCAGCCTCGCGCCAACGACTTGTCCATGCCAGATTGCATGGCTGTTGCGCAATTCCGTCAGGTCCGTCATGAAGTCTTGCAGCTATAAGCCGCGCGCTCTGCCATCTTGTGCAGTGAAGCATCAACGAGTCCTCGAGGGGGCTATCCCATGACAGCCGACGTCGCAGCGACGCCCGCGGACACGCCGGCGACCAACGGGCATGGCGATGCCCATTCGACGGCCGGCTTCGCCGCACTGACGCTGGGTAGCATCGGTGTCGTCTACGGCGATATCGGCACCAGCCCGCTCTACGCGCTGCGCGAGGCTGTGATGGCCGCCAGCAGCAGCGGTGAAGCGGCGCCCCACGCGGTGATGGGCGTGGTCTCGCTGATCCTGTGGGCCCTCGTGGTCGTGGTCACGCTCAAATACGTCGTGATCCTGCTGCGCGCCGACAACCACGGCGAGGGCGGCACGTTGGCCTTGATGGCGCTTGCCCAGCGCGGGGTCGCGCGCGGCGCCAGCGTCATCGTTCTGCTCGGCATCATCAGCGGCGCGCTGTTCTATGGCGACGCGGTGATCACGCCGGCCCTGTCGGTGCTGTCGGCGATCGAAGGCATCAAGCTGGTGACGGCGGCGTTCGATCCCTACGTCGTTCCGCTCACGGTCGTGATTCTCGTGGTGCTGTTCGCGGTCCAGGTGCGCGGCACAGCCAAGGTTGCTGCGTTCTTCGGGCCGATCATGCTGATCTGGTTCCTGGTGATCGGGATCGCAGCGCTGCCGCCGATCCTGCACCATCCGGAGGTGCTGTGGGCGATCAACCCGCTGCTTGCCGTGTCGTTCATGCTGCATCACGGCATCATCGGCTTCATCACACTGGGCGCCGTCTTCCTGGCTGTGACCGGTGCCGAGGCGCTGTATGCCGATCTCGGCCATTTCGGCAAACGTCCCATCCAGACCGCCTGGCTGTTCATCGTGCTGCCGTCGCTGGCGCTGAACTATCTGGGGCAGGGGGCGCTGGTGATCGCCGATGCCAAGGCGATCGAGAATCCGTTCTTCCTGATGTTCCCGGACTGGGCGCTGATCCCGATGGTCGGGCTGGCTACCGCCGCGACCGTGATCGCGAGCCAGGCCGTCATCACCGGCGCCTATTCGCTGACGCGGCAGGCGATCCAGCTCGGCCTCATGCCACGCTTCGAGATCCGCCACACCTCCGAGGCGCATTCGGGCCAGATCTACATTCCGCGCATCAACAAGCTGCTGCTGATCTCGGTCGTGCTGCTGGTGCTGATGTTCAAGTCGTCGAGCGCGCTGGCCTCGGCCTACGGCATCTCGGTCACCGGGACCATGGTCGTCACCGCCATGATGGGCTTCGTCGTGATCTGGAAGGTCTGGCGATGGTCGGCATTGGCGGCGGCTGCCTTGATTGCACCGTTCCTGTTCCTGGACCTGACCTTCCTGGCGGCGAACCTCCTGAAGGTGCTCGAAGGCGGCTGGGTGCCGCTCGCGCTGGGTGGCTTCGTGATGACCCTAATGTACACGTGGCGGCGCGGCAGCCGGCTGCTGTTCGAGAAGTCGCGCAAGCTGGAATTTCCGCTGGCCGACCTCGTCACCATGCTGGAGAAGCGTCCGCCGCAGCGGGTGGCGGGAACCGCCGTGTTCCTGACCAGCGATCCGTTGAGCGCGCCGACCGCGCTGATGCACAGCCTCAAGCACTACAAGGTGCTCCACGAGAAGAACGTGATCCTGACCATCGAGACGGCGCCGACGCCGCGCATCGATCCGGCGGAACGCGTGCGCCTGGAGCAGATCAGCCCGACCTTCTCGAAGGTCACCCTGCGCTTCGGCTTCATGGAATCGCCGAACGTGCCCCGCGCGCTGGCGATCGCGCGCAAGCTCGGCTGGCAGTTCGACATCATGTCGACGTCGTTCTTCCTGTCGCGCCGCGCGCTCAAGCCGGCCGCGCATTCCGGCATGCCGCGCTGGCAGGATCACCTGTTCATCTCGATGAGCCGCTCCGCCAACGACGCGACCGATTACTTCCAGATCCCGAGCGGACGTGTGGTCGAGGTCGGCACCCAGGTCACGATCTGACCGCAGGCACGAGGGGCCCGGCGCGTGCAGAGGGCACGCGCTTGCCGTAGCGCTTGATTTTCCGCGCGTCCGGGGTGAGTTTGGCGGCCGGTACGGGGGCCGATGCGGTCCCTTCAAGGTTGGAGGATGGGCGTGGCAGCAGTGCACGATTTGACGCCGCAGGACGTGGCCAAGGGGATCGCGGAAGGGCGCTATCTCCTCGTCGACGTCCGCGAGCCGAATGAAGTTTCTGCGGAAGCCTATCCCGATGGCATCGTCGTTCCGCTGTCGGCCTTCGACCCGAAACTGATTCCTGATCCCGCCGGCAGGGACGTCGTGTTCGCCTGTCGTTCCGGCAAGCGCTCGGTCACGGCTTCCATGGCCGCGCAGGCGGCAGGTCTGCCCTATGACAAGCATCTCCAGGGCGGGATGCTCGGCTGGAAGGCGGCCGGCCTGCCGACCAAGACCGGTGGCTGACGGCTCCTCATGATCTCGCAAAACAAGGTCTTTGCCGACCTGCCCGTCACGATTTTCGAGGTGATGTCGCAGCTCGCGCGCGACAACAACGCCATCAATCTGGGGCAGGGGTTTCCCGACGATCCGGGACCCCTGGACATCCGCCGCGCGGCGGCCGACGCGGTCCTCAACGGCTACAACCAGTACCCCTCGATGATGGGCCTGCCCGAGCTGCGCCAGGCCATCGCCGCCCACTACGAGCACTGGCACAAGCTCGATCTCGATCCCATGACCGAGGTGATGGTCACCTCCGGCGGCACCGAGGCGCTGACATCGGCCATCCTGTCCGTCGTCGAGCCCGGCGACGAGGTCATCTGCTTCCAGCCGGTCTATGATTCCTACCTGCCGATCATCCGCCAGGCTGGCGGCATCCCGCGGCTGGTTCGTCTGGAGCCCCCCCATTGGCGCCTGTCGGAGGAGATGCTGCGCGCGGCGTTCTCGCCGAAGACGAAGGCCGTGCTGTTCAACAACCCGCTCAACCCGGCCGCCGTGGTCTATCCGCGCAAGGACCTCGAGCTGTTGGCGCGCTTCTGCCAGGAGTTCGACGCGGTCGCGATCTGCGACGAGGTCTGGGAGCACGTGGTGTTCGATGGCCGCGAGCACATCCCGCTGATCACCATTCCCGGCATGCGTGATCGGACCATCAAGGTCGGCTCGGCCGGCAAGATCTTCTCGCTCACGGGCTGGAAGATCGGCTTCGTCTGCGCTGCGCCGCAGCTGTTGCGCGTCGCCGCCAAGGTGCACCAGTTCCTCACCTTCACCACCGCGCCGAACCTCCAGATGGCCGTCGCTTATGGGCTGGGCAAAGCGGACGATTACTTCGTCAACATGCGCGCCGACCTCGCGCGCAGCCGCGACCGGCTCACGGCAGGGCTCGAGAGCCTCGGCTTTCCGGTGCTGAAGGCACAGGGGACCTACTTCCTCACCGTCGACCTGTCGCCGCTCGGCCTCAACGAGACCGACGAGCAGTTCTGCCGGCGCATCGTCCACGACTACAAGGTTGCCGCGATCCCGGTTTCGGCCTTCTACGAGCAGGACCCCGTGACATCGGTGGTGCGGTTCTGCTTTGCCAAGAACGACGCGACGCTGGACACGGCGCTGGAGCGTCTCGCCGACGCCATCCATCGACGGTAGGAGACGAGGTTCATGACGCGCGGCAATATTGGTTGGGCTCTGCGCCTCGCTGTCGTCGCGCTGACGCTCCCGCTCTCCGCCGTTCGCGCCGAGCAGCGCGTCGTCAACTTCTACAACTGGTCGAACTACATGGCGCCCGGCGTCCTCGACGCCTTCACCAAGGAGACCGGCATCAAGGTGGTCTACGACACCTTCGATGCCAATGAGACGCTGGAGACGCGGCTGCTCGCCGGCAAGTCCGGCTACGACGTCGTGGTGCCCACGGCCTATTTCCTGCAGCGCCAGATCAAGGCCAGGATCTTCCAGCCGCTCGACAAGGCGAGGCTGCCGAACCTCGCCAATGCCTGGCCGGTGGTGACTCAGAACCTGGCGACCTACGACCCCGGCAATCAGTTCGCGGCCAACTACATGTGGGGCACGACCGGTATCGGCTATAACGTCAAGGCGGTCGAGAAGATCCTCGGGGCCGGCGCCAGGATCGACAGCTGGGACATGGTGTTCAAGCCGGAGAACCTCGCGAAGTTCAAGGATTGCGGCGTCCACATGCTGGATTCCGCCGATGACATCTTCCCGGCGGCGTTGAGCTTCCTCGGCCTCGATCCCAACTCGACCAAGCAGGCCGACCTGGAAAAGGCCGCCGACGTGGTCGGCAAGGTCGCGCCATTCGTACGCAAGTTTCACTCGTCGGAATATCTGAGCGCACTCGCCACCGGCGAGATCTGCCTCGCGGTTGGCTGGTCGGGCGACATCATGCAGGCGCGCAGCCGCGCCGACGAGGCGAAGAATGGTGTCGAGATCGGCTACGCGATCCCGAAGGAGGGCGCGCAGATGTTCTTCGACAATCTCGCCATCCCCGCCGATGCCCAGCACGTGGCCGAGGCCTATGCGCTGATCGACTACCTCTATCGCCCCGAGGTCGCCGCCAAGAACACCGGCTTCCTGTCCTATGCCAACGGCAATCTGGCCAGCCAGAAGCTGATCGACCCGAAGATCCTCGGCGACAAGAACATCTATCCGGACGAAGCGACGCTGAAGAAGCTGTTCGTCATCACCGCCCGCGAGCCGGCGACGCAGCGCGTGATCAACCGCTTGTGGACGCGGGTGAAGACGGGGCGGTGAGCGAAAGTTGGCCTTGGCTGAGAAATGACGTAATATCGGTGGGTTCAGGCGCAGAGGCTTCGATCATGTCCGAGCACCCACGTATCGTTCTTTCCCCCGACGTGCTGTCTGGCAAGCCGGTCGTCCGTGGCACCCGCCTATCGGTGGAGTTCGTGATCGGTCTGATGGCCGATGGATGGGTTGAGGCAGATATCCTCGCCAATTATCCCGGTCTCTCGCATGACGACCTCATCGCGTGTCTCGCCTATGCAAGGGACATCTTGGGGACTGAGAGGGTCTTTCCGAGCGCAGCCTGATGATGCGCTTTCTGGCCGACGAAAACTTTCCCGCTGCGGCGGTACGCACAATTGAGGCCGCAGGGTATGACATCGTCTCAGTGGGCCTGATCGCTCCTGGAACGACGGACGGGGACGTTCTGTCGCAAGCCATTCTGGAAGAGCGGATACTTCTGACCTTCGATAAGGATTTTGGCGAGCTCGCAAGAGGCTCCTCGCTACCTCTCGCCTGCGGCGTTATTCTGCTGCGTATTCCTATGCCGCCGCCTCAAGATGTTGGGCAGCGCATCGCCGATCTGCTTCTCTCACGGGATGACTGGGCTGGCCACTTCTCGGTCATAGAGCCGGGCCGGGTTCGCATGCGACCGCTTGCAAACTGATCGATGGGGGGGCGCCGGCGATTACTGAAATCGAGGACGGAATCGCTGCGAGATCCCGTCCTCGGTCCGAAACCTTGCCCTATCCCAGCCGATGCATCGCGCACAGCTTGTTGCCGTCGAGGTCGCGCAGATAGGCGAGATACAGCCTGCCGGCCGAGCCCTCGCGGACGCCGGGCGGATTTTCGCAGGTCGTGCCGCCGGCTTCGAGGCCCGCTGCATGCCACGCGTCGGCCTGCTCGGCAGAGCTGCAGGCAAAGCCGATCGTGCCGCCATTGGCGGGCGTGGCCGGTTGACCATTGATCGGCGTCGATACCGAGAAGATGCCGGTCGGGGTGAAGTAGAAGATGCGGTGGCCGTCGACCTTGGCCGGCCTCACGCCCAGCGTCCCCAGAAGCTTGTCGTAGAAGGCCTTGGCCTTGTCGAGGTCGTTGGTGCCGACCATGATGTGCGAAAACATTCCTGCCTGTCCTCCCCTGTGGTCCCGAACGCAGGCCGGGATCGTGGCCAAGGGTAGCAGGCTTGGTAGAACGCGTAAGTCGTTTCTTGCGGAATGGCGCTCAGTAGCAGCAATTTCTGCTACAGATGACGTTCCTTGTGGTGGAATTTGGCTGCCGTCGCTTATCGCCAGCGCCGATGCAGCCAGAGCCACTGCTCCGGATATTCGCGGATCCAGCTCTCGACGACGTCGGTGACCGCCTGCGTCGTGCCCTGGATGTCGATCTGGCCGTCGGCGGTCCGCACCGGCTTCACCTCCTCCGACAGCTCGGCGCGGAAGCAGTTGCCGGGCAGGCGGATGATGCGGACGCCGTGCACGGGGCATTCGACCTGGCGGAGCAGGCGTGCCAGCATCGGGTTGGCGCGCGTTTTGCGGCCGAAGAAGGTGACCTCGACGCCGCCGGTCAGATACTGATCGACCAGCATCGCGACGTGCTGGCCGTTCTTGAGCGCCTCGGCGAGTCGCAGCGGCGCGTCACGACCGGCCGGGATCAGAGTCCCCATCTTCACCTGCCGCATCTCCTGGATGATGCGGTCGGCAGCGGCGATGTTCGGCCGGCGATAGAGGATCGCCGTATCGAGCCTATGGGCAACGGCCGCGAGCGCCGGCATCTCCCAGTTGGCGAGGTGGCTTGCGAAGATCAGCGCAGGCTTGCCGTCGAGACGCAACTGATGGAACAGCTCGTGGGTCCGCGGCGTCAGCTCGATCCGGCTGCGCTCCGGATGCGCCTCGTCGAAATCCCAGATCTTGTCGAGATGGGCGAACTCGGCGCCGACCCGGCCGAGATTGTCCCAGACGCCGGTGATGATGGTCTCGATCTCCTGCGGCGACTTTTCAGGAAAGGCTGCCGTGAGATTGTCGCGGGCGATGCGCTGCTCGCGCAGGCGCGGACCGATCGTCTGCGCGATGCGCGCGAACAGATTGGCCGTCTTCATCGGATCGAAATAGCGCGTCGTGCGCAGCATGCCGACCGTCAGCGCGCCGACGGCGGAGGCGCCGAGCGATTTCGAGGCCTCGCGTATCCTGGCCTTGGTCCGGGTGGGCAGGAGGCTCATCGATGCTCGAGCCGGATCATGCCGGTTCGCGGGTCAGGATCAGCGAGGCGTTCTGGCCGCCGAAGCCGAACGAGTTCGACATCACGGCCGTGACGCGCGCGTCGCGGGCCTTGTTGCCGACCACGTCGAACGGGATCGCGGGATCCGGGACGTCGTAGTTGATCGTCGGCGGAATCCGCTGATGCTCGAGCGTGAGCAGCGAGAAGATCGCCTCGACCGCGCCGGCTGCGGAGATCGTGTGGCCGACCATCGACTTGTTGGACGACACCGGGATCTTGCTGGCGCGCTCGCCGAACACGGCGGATACCCCGACATATTCCATCTTGTCGTTCTCGGGCGTGGCGGTGCCGTGGGCGTTGATGTGGTCGATCTGTTCCGGCGCCATGCCGGCGTCGGCCAGCGCCTTGCGGATGCAGCCGATGATCGGCTTGCCGTCGGGCGAGGAACGGGTGCGGTGGAAGGAGTCGGTCAGTTCGCCACAGCCGGCGACGACGCCGAGGATCTTGGCGCCGCGGGCCATCGCCGCATCATAGCTCTCCAGCACCAGCGCGCCTGCGCCTTCGGCCATCACGAAGCCGTCGCGGTTCTTCGAGAATGGCTTCGAGGCCCCTTGAGGCGGGTCGTTCTGGGTCGACAGCGCCGACAGCAGCGAGAAGCGCACGAGGCCTTCCGGATTGACCGAGCCTTCGGTGGCGGCGCACAGCGCAACGTCGGTCTCACCGCGCCGGATCGCTTCGACGCCGAGCTGGATCGCGGTAGCGCCAGAGGCGCAGGCGGTCGACAGCGAGATCGGCGAACCCTTGGTGCCGAAGGCGTCGGACAGCGAATCTGCGACCGAGCCGAACAGGAAACGGTGGTGATAGGACAGGAACTTGCCACCGCCGCAGGCCTTCAGCAGGTCGTCATAGCTGAAGTCGGTGCCGCCGACCTCGTGGGCGAGCTCCAGACGCTGCGGCCATTCGATCTCGACCGGCGCGACGGCGAGGAACAGCGGACCGGGGAAGTCGCCCTTGGTGCCGATCCCGGATTGCGCGATCGCTTCCTCGACGGCCATGTGGCCCAGGCGCTCGGAGAGACCCGTCGAGGTGAACGGGGCAACGGGGACGAAGTCGACCGTGCCGGCCATCGTCGTCTTCAACCCGTCGATCGGGAAGCGCGTGATGGTGCGAA
Organism: Bradyrhizobium sp.; assembly: GCA_049802835.1. GTDB lineage: Bacteria > Pseudomonadota > Alphaproteobacteria > Rhizobiales > Xanthobacteraceae > Bradyrhizobium. Next base: position 3,522 of record JBARNF010000895.1, on the reverse strand, counting down.
TGCCGGACTCGCCGGCAACGAGCTTGTTCCAATTGTCCGACTTGCCGGCCCCAAGCGAGGTGACGACGCCCATCCCGGTCACGACCACGATGGGGCGTCCAAACTTGTCGCGTGCACTCATGATGTCCCCCATCGTGTATCAGTCGTAGTCGCCCGTACCGCGTTCACTTCACTGCTTCGACCAAGGCCATGCCTTCGCCGCGGTAATGGCCGGCGCCGACCACGACGATCTGGGCCGGAGCCTCCTTCAGGTCGATCTCGACGCCCGAAGAGTCGCCCGGCGCGAACAGGGCGCCGCGTGAGATCGAGAGCGCCGCGAGCGCAAGACCGAGCGCGAATTGCGCTTCCATCGCGTGGCCGAAGCGGGTCCCGCTCGAGCGCACGGCGAAGGATTGGTGATGGTCGAGGAACGCGCGCTCCTCCGACGTCACCGGCTCGGCCCCTGTGGCGCCCGTGATGATGGCGCCCGGCGCTTCGCGAACGTCCAGCGCCGACCACAGGCGGTCCAGCGTTCCGGTCACGGCGCCTGCCTCCTTGCGACGGGCGCGGTCGGCGACGACCCGGCTGAGCCGCGCCAGCGGCTTGGCCCCACGAGCCTCGGCATGCGGCTTGGATTCCAGGACCAGGAATGCGCCGGCCGAACCGAGCGCAAAACCCGGGTGGTCCTTGCGGGCCCAGACCGGTGCGAACTCGTTCTTCAGATTGTAGTCGCCGAACTCGTAGAGGACGAGCAGGTCCTTGCGCTCGCCATTGTGCGAGCCGCCGACCAGCGCGATGTCGCTCTGGCCGCCGGCGATGCGGGCCAGCGCGATCTTGAAGGCGTCCACACCGGCGACCTCCTCACCCATGAAGGTGCGCGACGTGCCGCACACGCCGTGCGAGATCGCGATGTTGCCGGCGAGCAGGTTGGACAGTTGCGCCAGGAATAGCGTGGGGCGCAGGTCGTTCATCAGGCGATCATTGAGGAAGCTCGGGGTACAGTTGCCCTTTGCCTCCGCGTTGAGGATGGCCGTGTCGACGGAGATGTCACGCTCGCCGCCACCAGCGGCGACGATCATGTCCATCCGGGACAGGATATCCTTGTTGCCCTTGAGGCCCGCGGAATCCAGCGCAAGCCCGGCGGCATAGGTGCCGATGCGCTGCCAGGCTTCCATCTGGCGCTGTTCCTTCTTGGGGATCTGCGCTTCCAGATTCACCTTGGCCCAGGGATGCACGATGTAGGGCGCGAAACCCTGCTCATCGACATTCATGCGACCGGAATTGAGTGCCTCCCAGTTCGCGTCCAGCCCCTCGCCGAGCGAGGTCGCAAGCCCGATACCGGTGATCCAGACTTCGACGGGCTTGGAGGTCACGGCTGTCGTTTCATTCATAGCTGGAGGGCCTGTTGCGGAAAGCCGATGCGCTGGGCCTCGGCGTCCATGTGTCCGCGCAATTCCGGATTGGGGAAGGGGACATGGCTGAAGGTGAGGCTGGCGTTCGAGCGCAATTTGCCCCCGACCTTCACCCGTGCTTCGGTCATGGCGTAGCCGGAGCCTTCGTGGATCACGCTCGCTTCCACGCTCAGCACCTCGCCCGGCGTCACGAAGCCGCGCATTTTGGCTTCCTTGACCGCGGCCAGGAACGGCATCCGCTCGAACTTCATCAGCGCCAGCAGCAGCCAACCCGATGTCTGTGCCATCGATTCGATCAGCAGCACGCCGGGCATGATCGGATGCCCGGGAAAATGTCCCTCGAAGATGGTGCTCTTCAGCGGAACAATGGCTTCGACGGTGATCGTCTTCTCGTCCACCTTGAGGTCGAGAATGCGGTCGATGAGTTTGAAATATTCGATCTGCATGGCGGGCGTTCAGGCGCCCTTGGCAGCGACCAGCTCGTCGATGCGGGCGCACAGATTCTTCAGCACGAAATACTGCTCGGTGCTGGCCTTGCCGTCGTTGACTTCCTGCGTCCACTTCTCGAGCGGCAGCTTGATCCCGAAGGCCTTGTCGATCGCGAAGGCGATGTCGAGGAAATCGAGGCTATCGATGCCCAGATCGTCGATGGCGTGGCTATCCGGCGTGATCGTGTCGCGCGGGATGTCGCAGGTTTCAGCGATGATCGTGGCGACCTGATCGAATGTTGAGGACATCACTAAGCCTTTGATATATTGGAGCTAATTCCGTTTCGGAGCAACAGGAGGACACCGCGCCCCCGGAGGTCTGATGCGATCCCTCTTACCCCCGTCGCCCAGGAGTCGTGTGCCCGTATATCGGAGCGCCGCGGTGAGTTCAATGGAGCCGGACGCGCCGGTTGTGGCGGGATTGTGATACCCCGCCCGGAGCGGCTCTGCCGCGTCCGCTTGGGGGTCAGGGCGTGTAGGTCTCGGTGATAATGCGCGCGCAGTCGCGCCGGCCGGTCAAGAGGCAGTCCTGGGTCTTGCGCAGATCCGCGATGCTCATGGCCAGCCAGATCCCGATAGCGGTCAGCGCGATCGTAAAGGCGATCGCTGCAATGTTGGCGAGGATCCGGTGACGGAATTCGTCGGGCTCCTCGCGCGGCTGCTCATAGCGGGACAGATCGAGTGGCGCCGGTTCGCGCCGATGCAGCGGCACCGGCGGACTGCCGCCCTCGGTCACGTGCCGCGCCGGACCGTTGCGCGGCCGGAACGGCACCACGCGATGCTCTTCCTCGACTGCAATGGGGCGCTGGGTCTTCATGCCTCGACTCCGGTGCTCTTTCCTAGCACGTGGACGCATTCTCTCACAAAGAAACTTTACCGCGATCTGGCTGTACCGAGGAAACCTCTCGCCCTTCGGGTGTGCGGTCTCCGCCGCATGCCGCGCGCATCGTGGAACCCGTCACGGTCGACCGGCAGCGCTCCGCAGGAGCGGACAGAGGCGCTGCAATCCCCGATCCGACATGGCATAATGCCGATCCCTTGAACGGCATCATTCCCGATCCATCGGAGCTCACGCATGGCCAATACCCGCGAGCCGCTGCTTCATCCCGTGCCGATCCTGTCGCTGCGCCCGACGCAGATGACGGTCGGCATACGCGAGGTGAAGGAGAAGCGTGAGCGCTGGCGCGAGCACAAATCCACCAAGAAGCAGGCCGAGCTGCTCGGCAAGCACATGATCCCGGTCGTGCTCGGCCCCGACAAGCGGCATTATGTGGTCGATCATCATCACCTGGCACGCGCGCTGCACGACGAGGGCGTGAAGGACGTGCTCGTCACCATCATCGGCGATCTCACGATGGTCGATCGCGACGCCTTCTGGGGGGTGATGGACAACAAGCGCTGGGTCTATCCCTATGACGCCAAGGGCGAGCGGCGGCATTTCAACGACCTGCCCAAGACGATGGCGGACCTGAAGGACGATCCGTTCCGCAGCCTGGCCGGCGAGCTGCGCCGCGCCGGCGGCTTCGCCAAGGACACGACGCCGTTCAGCGAGTTCCTGTGGGCCGATTTCCTGCGCCGCAAGATCAAGCGCAAGACCATCGAGAGCCATTTCGCCGGCGCCATGGAGCAGGCGCTGGCGTTCG